>JAAZKQ010000403.1 GCA_012799755.1 Lentisphaerota bacterium
CTTTGAGCAAGCCGCCGCCGACATTCCATGCCTTAACACCAGCCCCCATGGCAATCATTCCCGCGCCCATTTGCAAAAACAGGCTGACCAGGCTCTCGCCCCTCCCCATTAGCTCACGCAGACTGAGCAGCAATTCATTGGTGAAAAGCAAGAGGGGGGTGAAGGTATCCGCGGCGATTCTGCCGAATTCGATGCGGACTCCCTCGGCCGCCGACGACACTTCCCGCAGGGTTCCGCCGATGCCCTCTTCCATGGTGCCCGCCGCGACGGCGGCGGCGCCCGTGGAGTTTTCCAGCTTCTGGAGAAACTCGTTCATGCCGGCGACATTGAATGAAAGCACGCCGCCGCCCAGCGAACCGCGCGCATCGAAGATTTCTTCCATGAAGTTGATTTGTTCGGCGCTGCCCATGGTGGCGGCGGCCTGGCCAATCTGGGCCAGGAGCCGGCCCATGTTCTTGAGATTGCCGTTGGCGTCAACGGTCTCAATGCCGAAGTCCTTCAGGTATTTCTGGACATCGGTGTCAGCGAGGCGCTTGAAGGACTTGCCCAATGCCGTTCCGGCAAGTGAGCCCCTGATGCCCATGTTGGCGAGGATGCCCAGGGCGGCGCTGGTCTCCTTGAGGTCAACGCCGGCGCGCTTGGCGTGGGGCCCGGCCATTTTCAGCGCCTCGCCGAGGTCATGCAGGGTTTGCGCCGAAGAGTTGGCGGTCACGGTCATGATGTCGGCAATATCGCCCATTTGCGAGGCTTCCATGCCGAAGACAGCCATGTTGTTGGCGGCGATTTCCGCCGCTCGCGCCAGGTCGGTGCCGGTCGCCAGAGAAAGATTCATGACATCGGCGATTGAAGCCGATATTTGCTTGTCGGAAAATCCCATGCGGCCCAAGGCGACCATGCCCTGGGCGACCTGGGCAGAGCTGAAGGCCGTTTCTCGGCCGAGTTTCAACGCATGTTCGGAAAGGTTTTGGAAGGCTTCGCCGGTTGACCCGGTCACCGCCTGAACCGTGCGCATGGCGTCGTCAAAGCCGGCAAACTCCTTCACGGCCATGGATACGCCGGGGACGGCGAAAACACCGATGGAGGTGGTCGCCTGGGCAAATCGGTCAAGTCCCAGTTTGAAGTCGGAAAATTTTTCCTTGACTCTTGACAGCCCCTGTGTCAACTGGGCATCGTTCAGAATGAGCCTAACCGCCGCATTGCCAAGAATGACCGATGATACCGACATGTTTGCTTTTTATCCTGTTGCTGTGTAGATTACTTGCGGGTAGTGACCAGGGCGTGTTGTCAAAACAAGGAGGTGTGCGATGCTCAGAATCTTCATGTCGGCATGTATCAGCGCTTTAATCGTCAGGTTCTGGTGGTACTGGGTGCCGACGCGAATGGGAATCGGGCCGGTAAATAACGCCTTCGAGAATTTTTTCAGCAATACCGTGCTTATCGGTTTGTGCAGTTGGGTCGTGCGCTGTGGTTTTCTTGATACGTCAAGGCCCGATTTTGCAGAGCACCCCGGTTTTTACGCTGAGTTCATGGGCTACCTGGTCACCGGCATTCTGTCCTTTTTCGCCATGTTTAGCTCTATGTATCAGGATTATCGCCACCAGCATGGCATTCCGCCGCGCAGCTTGTCAGAAAAGCTGGATGACTTAATTCACCCGCCGCCTCCTTGATTTTTCTTGAATGAATTGGCGAATCTCTCACAGTCGGCAGCGGTCAGTTGCCGACTGTTTTTTGTATTCCGGCCTTTGGCAAAGGGATTGAGGTCGCGGGGCGACACTCGCGATTTGCCGCGCGGGAGGTTCATGTTTATCAAAAGCGCCAGCAGGTGGGCGGTTCGTTCCCATTCGGCCTGCTGTCGTCCGGTGGCCATCCAGACCAGCTGTCTGATGCTGAATGGCGCCGGGTCCATGCCGATTATTCCGGCGAGCTGGGCGATGAGGTGTTCCAGGCTTGTTTCAGGGCCTGTTCCATCGTGTCGTCCTCGAGCATCCGGTTCATCTGTTTTTGCTTTTCGGCGGCGTAGTTCCTCGATAACTTCAGCAGTTTCGTCAAGATAGTCTTCACCGCCGGGCGGCAAAAATTTACGATTTCATCCAGCAGGGCGTCACTGGCCTTTTCGACGGTTTCCATGTCCATGGCCGCCATCAAGACCTCGCCGGTGATGGTCGCTCTATAGGCGGCGGGGACGCAGAGGATGTATATCACCTCCATGAGCTTGATGGGGTCCGTCAAGCGTTGCAAGTCGCTCTGGCCCTCGCGCTCGGTCATGACGTCGGCAAGGTCAATGCCGGTTTCGGCCTTGACCCGCCGCCAGGTGGCGATGTTGAGGTCCAGCGTCCACGTCTTGCCATTTCGGTCTTGAAAGGATTGCATGCGCGCGTTCTCCGTGCTCGTGCTTATGCCGTGACGGCCGTGGGCAGGAAGTCGTCATCGTAGATGGTCGGCTTCAGTTTGACGGAGGTCTTGATCACGTCGTCCAGCGGCTGTTCTTCGCTGAATTCGGTAATGATCCAGGACGCCACGACGCCGATGCCGGTGGCGGCGTTGACGCATTTGGCGTTGATGCCGGTGCCGTTATGGAAGGCGGCGGCGATGTCCGCATAGGGGCCGGCGCCGTCGGTTGCCAGGATATTGAAGGACAATTCCCAGTCCGCCGGGCCGGCCAGGTAGGTTTTGACGTCGGGCGATTCGCGCGTGGAGGCGTCAATATCGGCGCGGGACAGGTTCAGGGAGGCGTCCGTAATGCGTTTGACCTCGGTCGTCGGCTCGCCGGCGCCGAGCGGCGCGATGTACAATTTGGCGTTCTTGCCCAGTCGAAAGGTAACGGTTGCCATGATGATGCTCCTTTGGGGTTAGGGGTTGCGGAAAAAATCCATGATGTGCGGCTTGGACTTCTCAAAGGCGGGGCCAATAAAGGGCCGGGCCGGAAACTTCTCTTTGTTAATCTTCGAGACGCGCTCGCGCTCCAGCTCGTTTGCCCTGTCAACCATGGCCGGTGTCGTGAGTGCTGTCCACCTGTATGCAGGTTCGCGATTATGTATGTAGTATCCTATGAAGGCAATCGGCCCTATTTTGTTCAGCTTGTATTTTTTTGCTTTTTTCTTGGTGACGCGCGTGCCGCCGCGCTCGTGCAGACCGCCGATGCCGGCGATGATATTAAACGAGGGGCCAATCAGCGCTTCCTTCTTTTGTTCGGTGATTTCGTAGAGGATGGCCTTCTTCAGCCGGCCACTGCGCGTGTGCGGCGGGGTGCCCGGAGCGGACGCCTGCTTGCTGTAGGATTGGTTGCGCTTTTTCTTGGGTACGCGCTTGATGCTGTTCCGGGCGACTTTGCGGACGTAGCGCGCCGCGTGCAACAGCGCGCGACCTGCCTTGGTCGCGGCCATTTCCGCGACGGTGTTTTGGTTGACTTTGATGTTCGTTTCCACTTTCATGTTTTCATGGCCTATTCGTCATTGAAGGTGGCGTAAGAGAATTCGGGGCGAATGATGGAGAGGAAGAGCCCGTCTTCATGCTATGACTCTGTATCATATACGGGCGCGTATTTTATTTTCCTCAGGCGGGCGCCGGGGATGTTGGCTTGCTCCAGCAGCTCGGCAATGGCGTCGGTGTAGCCCATGAGGGTGAAAAAGTCCGCGGCCTTCGCGGGCGACGCCACGATGATGGACAGAACAATGTCGGAGGCGAAGTTTTGGCGAGTTTCCGGCGTGGACGCGAAGGTAAACGGCGTCACGCAGACAATGAGCTGATCAAGGTCTTCCAGCGCGACGCTGGGGACGACGTCAATCGCGGCCTGGACGGGAATGATCCGGGCCTCGTTGATGAGGTCTCTTACGGCGGCGGCCAAGTTGAGGATTCGCGATCCGTTTGACATGTCCCAAACTCCTTGCCTTTACGCGTCGCCGGCGGGCGCGTCCTGGACTTTTTCCGGCCCGCTGTATTTCGCGTAGATGATGATTTCGTCGTGGTCTCGTTCGGACGACCATGACCAGGTGCTGTCCCCCTCGCCTTTGACGACCAGATACTGCCGCTGTTTGTAGATAATGACGTCGCGCAGTTCGGGCGTCACCCCGGCCATGTCCTTAGCCATAATGCGGAATGACGCGTTATGGCTGCGGACATTGAATTCGGCCGTTTTCCGGTACATGTACCAGGAGCCGATCTTGGCGGGAATATTCTTGAGCAGGACGGCGTTGTCACGCAGGTAGCTGACGGTGACGCCATTCATGTCCATGGCGTACATCTCCCGCAGCATCTGGCGGCCGGCGTCAAATACTCCCATGGTCGCTTACTCTCCCGAGGGTTCCGGCTCTTCGACTTTGACGCCGACGATGCGGAGCTCGTAGTCCGTGCCGAGGGCCGAGCCGACGCTGATGGCGTCATTGACGCCGGCGCTGATGTCCACGCCGGCGCCGAGGATAAGGACCAGCGCGCCGCCGGGGGGGATGACGATGGCGGCGGCGCTGCCGAAGTAGGCGCCGGCGACTTCCAGGGGATTGTCGGCGCCCTTGTTGCAGACGATGAGGGCTTTGACATTGGCGAAGGCGGCTACTTCGCCGCTCTGGCTGTTGACGAGGGACAGGTCCAGGCTTTCCGGGGTGATGCCGGCGGCGCCGCGCTTCTCAACAATGAGATTGCACTGGTTGGCGTCGGAGCCGTCGGCAAGGAACTTCTGCAAGGCGATGGAATCCCGGCTGGAGAACTGCGCCTCCACGAAATGGGCGGTGTTTTGAGTCGTGCTGGTGTTGAAGGTGATATTGGCGTTGAGTGGGGGCATGGCGACTCCTTTGGCAGCTTTGGTGAAAAGGCGCGGTGACGGCGGAAAAAAGGAGGGAGGGAGCGCCGCCACCGCGCCGCGGAATGGCCGGCGCGGGGTAAAAGTCAGGAGGGAAAACCCCGGCGCCGGCCGGCGGGAGCTTACTTGAAGACGCCGGAGGTCTTCAACGCGGCAACGACGGCGGCGAGGTCGTCGTTGAGCTTGTTCAGGTTGGTCGCCAGGGTGGCGACGTCTGCGCGGTTGGCGTTGATGCCGGCGGCGATGCCGTCATCATCATCGGCGTAGGTGCCGGTGACGGTGACATCGCCGATCGAGGTCGGGGTGACGTCGGCGGCGGTGGGCGTCGGTGCGGTCTGGGGCGTGGGCGTGGTCATGGCGCCGAGGTTGCTGCCGTTGAGCAGGACGTGCACGGTGCTGCCGGAGGCGGCGGCGATAGCGCGGCCGATGTAGGCGTTGGCCGCGGCGGTGGCGGTGATGACCTGGTTGTCGGCGTCCCAGTAGACGACGGCGCCGGCGGCAATGGCGCCGGCGCCCTTGGGGAAGGCATAGACGCCGCTGACGCTGACGGCGCCAAGCGCGCCGGCGGCGATGGCGCGCGGCGCGACGCCGAAGAAGTTGTCGCCAAGCTGGATGACGGCGCCGGCGGCGACGTCCGCCGCCGGGGTGTAGTCAAGGCTGTTGCCGGTCTGGATGAATTGGGGCATGTTCAATCTCCTGCTGAGGGGTTGCTGGTTGGTGGCTTAGGCGCTGACGCCGGTGACTTTGACGCCGGCGAGGGGGTCCATCTTCTTGACGCCGAAGTCGAAGTAGGCGCGAAATTGGATGCCGAGCTGGTCGAAGCTCATTTCCGAGCTTTCGATGGTCGGGGTCTTGACGCCGTTCAGGAAGACGACCTGGATGGCGGCGCGGAAGGCCGGCTTGGCAAGCAGGTAATAGGCGGTGGCGGAGTTGCCGGTCATGGTCGCGTCCTCAAGGTAGGGGCTGGTGACCGGGGTGTACTTGCCGGTGTGCGGGTTGCTGGCGGGCGTGGTCTTGGCGCTGGAGCCGACGCCGATGGCGATGACGTTCTGATCCTTGAAGAGCTGACCGGCCAGGACTTCCAGAGACGGCGGCACCAGCAGAATGGACGGGGCGCTGCCGAGGATGCGGCCGCTTTCGTCCTTCAAGGCGCGGAAGGTCTTCAGGGCGGCGCTGAGGCCGTCAACGCCGAGGGCGTTGTTGGCAAGCAGGTTGCCGTTGGCCTCGGTGAAGAAGCCGGCGTTGTCGAGGAACTCTTTCCAGAAGACTTCGTTGAGCT
Source organism: Lentisphaerota bacterium (assembly GCA_012799755.1). Taxonomy (GTDB): domain Bacteria; phylum Verrucomicrobiota; class Lentisphaeria; order Oligosphaerales; family Oligosphaeraceae; genus Oligosphaera. The sequence continues at coordinate 6,072 of JAAZKQ010000403.1, forward strand.
TCATGCCGGCGTCAAGGCCGAGCTGCTGCGGGATGGATGCCAGGGCGCCGAGGTCGTCGTTGATGATATCCTCGCGGGTGGCGCCGAGCATCTTGCCGTAGGTGGCGGCGCGATTGGTGAAGCTGGTCTCGGCGAGGCTGCCATGCTTGAGTTCGCCGGTGGGGCCGACCTTGGCGAAGCCGCCGTCGGAAGAGAGGCGGTAGCTGGTCACTTCGCGGAAGTCGTTGACGTTGCGCAGGGCGGCGATCTGCTGCCAGGATGTGTCCACGACGCCGAAACCTTCAAGCAGGCTGCGGGAGACGACGCCGCCCAAAAGGCCGGGGAGGTTGATGGCGCTGAAGCCGCCGGCGGCGGCCTGGACGGCGAAGGCGGTGATCTGGTGCCAGTTGCCCTTGGTCAGGCGGCGGGGCAGCGGTTGGCTGTAGCCGCCGGCGGCGGCGGCCTCAATGATCATTTCCTGAATGCCGATGCTGCCGCGCCAGCGCCGGTCGGCCGCTTCCAGCGCGGGACGGCCCAAGTCGGCCTCAATGGCGGCGGCGGGAACGCCGACGGCCTGCAAGGCGGCGGCCTGAAGGATGTTCTGGTTGAGGTCGTTGGCGGGAACGTTGATGTGCGGGGCGCTGGGGGCGTAGCTGGCGTTGATGGCGTCCAGAACGGCCTTGCGGGTACGGTTGAGGTCCCAGCCCTCGGCGCGGGCCTGCGCGGCGATTTGCGGGTGACGCACGCAGATGGCCTCAATATCCACGATGCGCTGACGCTCGGCGGCGATGGCGGCGGCGACGGC
>JAAZKQ010000404.1 GCA_012799755.1 Lentisphaerota bacterium
GCTGCGGGCTGCAAGCCCACAGCACGGTTGGCGCCTGCGTGTGCCTGGTTTTTTCGTTTGCGGGGTCATGTGCCGCTGCGGGGTCAAGGTACCTGTGGCGCTGTCCGTAAGTTGCGGAACGATGGACAGTATGGACACGATGGACGACGACACCTGCTCGCCCTCCGTCCATACTGTCCATAGCAACTTGCGAGAACAACAATGATCAATCGGTGACCAGTTACAAACCGTTGTGGGCAGTCAGCAGCCCACAACCAGAAAAAATACACCCACGCCGGCAGTTGGTGCCGCCGGCGCGGGCGCAGTATATCCGTTCGGCGCGTACGTTTACTTCACATCGCCGGCATTGAGGCCAATAGATGGCCACGCCTGGGGTTTGACTTGGCCGCAATGACCATCGCCGTAGAGGAAGTTCACGTAGTCGCCATGCAGGAAGTCCAGGCGGATATCCCAGCCGGTTCTGCTGGCATCATGGACATTGATCACTGCCCAGGTATGTCCATTGGGCGTAATGCAGCCATCCGACATATAGCCGAAATTGGATAGCTGAACAACCCTCAGACGCTGCAAGGGGGCCGTAAGCGTCTTCTCGTTGAACATGTAGCTGTATTTCCTGTCGGGAAAATCAGGCCGGTTGGCAAAATCCCACCAGTAACTCGCCCGCACAGGGAGGTTGGCGCCGATCGCGTAGGGACTGGTGTAGGCCTTGCTCTTGTCCAAAGCCGGGTCGCCGGGACACTGGAAGCTCTTCTTATCGCCAATATAGCCTAACATCAACTGCTGCGGCGGAATGGACAAGGTCTTTGGCGGGTTATTGGCGCCATTCCAGCCGGTAAAGGGGAAAAAGTCCTCATTGTCATCAGCATACATGGCCATACCAACGCCAATCTGCTTCTGATTGCTGGTGCAGGAAATCGCCCGAGCTTTGGCGCGGGCCTTGCTCAAGGCCGGCAACAGCATCGCTGCCAAGATCGCGATAATCGCAATCACCACCAAGAGTTCAATAAGGGTGAAAGCCAATACTCGGTAGACTCGTCTGAACATGGCACACCTCCTGCAAAACCGCTTTGCCGCCGGAAATAACTATTAAAACAAACCCCCGGACGCTGCCTGTGAGTCATTATACTTTTCTTTTCAGCAAAACGCAAGAAGTAATCGTTTTCGCACTGATAACCAGCCATAAACGCCGATTGCATTGCGCCAAGACCGGGCCACATTAGCGGAGAAATCCACCGTCGAACCATTCAATCCATCCGTTCCGTCCAATCCGTCCCCAAGAAGGAGGCATTTGCAACATGCGTGAGTACAAACTGAGCGTCGTCGGTCTTGGGCACCGTGGCCGTTTCATGTTCAAGCAGTTCTGCCGTTGCCTGCCGGGAGTCGTCGGCGTCGCCGCCTGCGACCTGCGACCGGAACTCTTCTACGAGGACAGCCACGGCGCCGGCGGCGAAAACTCCGCCCTCGCCAAGCTCTTCCCGGACGCCGTCTTCTACGACGACTTCGAGGCCATGCTCGACAAGGCCCAGCCGGACATCGTGCTGGTGGAAACTCCCGCGCACTGCCACGCGGAATTCTGCGCCAAGGCATTGGTGCGCAATATCCACGTCTATTCGGACATTCCCTCGGTGGCCTCCACTGCGGAAGCGGATATGCTCTGGGACGCCCAACAGCGCTCGCAGGCCCTGTTGATGACCGGCGCGACCACCTGCGGCTATGGCTTTGTGCTCAAGCTCCAGGAGCTCTACCGCCAAGGGCTGCTGGGGAACCCCTATCAATTGGAAGCCTAATACATCCACGACTGCCGTTATCTCTGGGAAGAAACGCCCTGGCGCCGCCCCGCGCCGGGCAAGCGCGGCCCGATCACCTACTGCACCCATTCGCTGGGGCCGCTGCTGTCCATTCTTGACGAGGATTTGCGCAGCGTGGTCTGCGTTGACACCGGCAGCCACGTCAGCGGCGAACCCTACGCGCACGACGCCCAGATCGCACTGTACAAGACGCCCGGCAATGTCGTCGTAAGGCAGACCTGCTCGTTCATCACCCACGGTCCGCAAGGACATTCCTATAAAGTCTACGGCACCAAGGGCTATTTCGAACGCCTCAACAAACGCGGCCCCATAGCCGATCACGTGTTGTTCAAATCAACGGACGAACCTTGGAACGGCCAACTGCAAGCCCTCGCCGTCGGCACCAAGCCCGAGGGCCTTGACGCCATGCTGCCCAAAGACCTCCAGGGCTGTCTCGGGCACGGCGGCGCCGATGAATACCTCGCCTTCACCTTCATCAATGCCCTGCGCAACGGCGCCAAACAGGCGCCCATTGACCTCCGTGCCGGCCTGCGCATGACCCTCCCCGGCATCTTCGCCGCCGAGTCCGCACGCCTTGGCGGCAAGCCCGTCGAAATCACCTACCCCTGGGACAGGTAAGCCACAGCGCCCCGGAAAAACGCCGAGTTGCCACGCTATCCGGCATGCCGGTTACCTCAGTAACTCAGGTGCATGAACTGCTTGGCGGACTTTTCGCCGCCGATGCCGGGAACCTGTTGTATGTAGCCCTCGCGAGTCTTGCCGTCATCGCAGTCATTGACCAGATAGTTGAAACGGCAGCGCCGCTGGCCGGCACTAGTATCAGCGCCCAAGGCCGCAAAGGGCAGTTCCGCGATGTAAGTGGTGGTCTTGCCCGCGTCATCGCGGCTGGTCTCCAAGCGAATCAGCTTGGCGACGGCAGTAGTGCTGAAGCCCCCGGGCGCCGACCAGATAAAGACCTCGTTGCCGCCGTCATCGCGACGACTCAAACCGATCTCCCAGAAGCTGTCCTGCTGCGGAAGCTGCAAGCCGAGCTGCACATTGTCACCTTGGAACATGTCGTTTCCGCTGAAGGGCTGGCAGTGCCTATCGTCCCGGACGACGATTTTGACGACAAAGGCGCTGTCGCTGCAACGCAGCCAGGCCTTGGCGCTAAGGTCCTCGGGCCCCCGCCAGAAAAGTTGCTGCCAGGTGGATTCAAAAGGCACCAGCTGTTGCACCTGGGATTTGTCTTCCATTACGAATTGCGGCTCGGCCGGAAAATCTCCGGCAGGCAGCACCACACCGTGATTGAGCCGCCGCGGCAAAGACAGGCGCCACTGCTCGCCCGCCGATATTTCCACCACGGTCTCGCGACCGTTGAAATCCGCCGCAGCGGTAAAGGTCACCGGCATGACAACGCGCTCGCCCGCCTTGAGCGTGGTTTCTCCCCGGTCAGGCGTCACCGTCAGTCCGGCTTGTGGCACAAAGCGATAGTGGTAGTTGATCGTCTCCGCCGTCTTGTTTTCCAAGGCAAAGGAGAAGGATTGGCTCTGGCCGGGGAAGATCACAAAATCCTCATCCTGCTTAATGATGTCACCGATGGGCAGGGGCGGCGCCGCCTGCCCACTGATTTTGAGAAAGGCCGGACGCGCCTCCGCCCTAAGCATGATGGTGCCCTGTTCGAGTGCCGCCGGCGTTTCATTGCCGAAAATATCAACCATTACGGCCTGGCCACTAATGCCGACGACAAAGAGCGAATACGGTGTACGCCCCCAGGACCAATGCGGCAGCAGCCAGTCGCCATCGCGATCCTTGAACAGCATCAGACTGTAGTCGTTAGCACCGGACGACGATACAAACTCGCCGTCGGCGAAATAATTCGCCAGCATGGTGTAGGTGGCGTAGGCGGATTTGGGATGAAAGTCCGCCGTGATGATGCCGTAGTTATGCTCGCCATCCTTGGGATCGCGTCCCTTGGAATAGAGATTGTACCAGCTGTAGCCGGCAGCGCCATGAGCCCAGGCCGACAGCAGTTTCTGCACCAAGGTCTCCGCCTGATTGACCTCGCTGGTGCGACCGATGGAGGTAATGCCGGTTTCATTGGAAAACCACGGCTTGTCATCGCCATGGCGCGCACGCATTTCGGCCATGATCGGCAGACGCCGGACATAATTGATGGCCGGCCCGTGCATGTGGATGCAAAAGATATCGTAGTAATCTTGGGCCTGCGCCAGCACCGTCTCCAGGTACTTGGGCGCAGCGCTGCGTGTCGGATACGACGCATCCAACCCTGCGAAACCGGCAATTTTCACCTGGATTTTCGGTGCCTTCTCCTTGGTTGCTTCGTAGGCCAGTTTCAACAGCTTGACGTAGTCTTCCGGGGGGAAGTTGGCAAAGGCGGCCAAGTCGGGTTCATTCCAGACCACGACGTAGGGAATGCGGTCGCGATAACGCTCCGCAAAACGGGCGATGTAATTCCGCCACGCGTCATAGTCGGGGCGTTGGCCGCGACCGGGGCGGCCTTCCACGACAGGCTGCCAGTCTTTGGCGATGGCCCAGCGGGTATTGCCGCCGTAAATCGGCTCGAAAGCGATGCCATGGCGGTCAAGCAACTCCAGCTGTGAATCCGGTTCGGAGAAATCCCAGCTGTCAGGCGTGCGCTGGACATAGGGCCAGCAGGCTGAACCGCGCATGACTTTGACGCCGCAGCGCGCCGCCGCCAGCACGATGAGCTCCTTTGCCGCCGGTGAATAACGCTCCAAGTGGTCGCAGATGCCGAACACGAAGGTCTTGTTGGGCGTAAAGGTCGGCCCGGCAGCCTTTGCCATGTGAATGTAGGATGCCTGCGGGCGATCAGCCGCCGTCAATGGCGCTGTTCCCCAGCGAACGTGGTACACGCCATAGCGCTCCGGCATGGGCAGGAGCAGCGCCGGCACCGTCGCCGCGGCCGGCAAGTCAAGTGCCAAATCCTGACGCAGCACCTCCTCGCCAAAGGGTCCGGTCACCAGCACCTGGCCCTTCTCCTGCCGAGGCAACACCGTTGGATTGACGGCAAAAAGCTGCGGTTGCCGACCATCCATCACCCAGAACAACGGGTCTCCCGTATCCAGCTTGAAGATCATATCGGCTTCCAGCAATTCGACCGTCACCGTCCCCAAACCGATCAGTCCGCCGCGAGCCTTATCCCGAAAACTAACGGACAGCCCATAGAAAACCAGCGGCTGATCCAGGACCTTGTTGCCGCCATTCATACCGCCCCAACGTGTTGTGCTGGGATTGGCCGCGTCAACCTCGCATTGCAGAGTCTGCCAGCCGGCAACACCCTGCTTGACCTCCAAATAGTGCTGGTAGATCTCACCGTCGCCATCCCGCAAACGCAGGCCGAGGCGGCGGGCGTTAGCGTCCTCGGGAAGCCACACCTCCACGGACACCCGCAGTTTGCGAAAGAACGGTATCTGCTCCAGGCGCTGACCGCGCAGGGAGAAGGTCATCTCCGTCCAGCCCTTGTTGTCGCCTTCCCAGCGAATCATCCGCGCTGGTCGGCCGGCCTGCTCCCGCACCCCCTCGTCCACCGATGGCCGGCCGTCGTAAATTGATGCCTGTATGTCCTCCGAACTCAAATCAAATACCTGCACGGCTTGCAGGGCAACGGCGGCCAACGCCAAAATACAAACACAACGCAGTGCTGACTTCATGTGAAACTCCTGTGCTGGAAGATGCTTACGCGCAACACGGCCGAAAGACACAATGTAGCCAAAACAAAGGCCCTTCGCCAACAGCGAAAGGCCCTATGGGTGTTTTTGCGTAAGCGGTCAGGAATTGGGCGCCGCAGGCAGTTCGGCGTCCCAATCCTTCATGTGGGCGTTGCCATCCAGCTGCTTCTTGACAAAGGAAAGACCGCCATTGGAATTGATTTCTTCTGAGCTCTGCATTAGCTTGATTATTGGTACCCTCGTTGGTGAGTGGAATTGTAATATTGGAAACATATATAATATGCTGCAAACCAACTGGTTGCCAAGTTTTTTTTGACTGTTTTCAGGAGTATTGCTTCACGGATTCAGGATAATGCTTATGAAGAGCGTTTCAAAGCATTTTTTGCGGGAGAGAGCCGCGTTATGTAACCAGTCACTGATTGATAATTGGCTGTTTTCTGTTGTCCTGCGATGGAAACCATCTTTCGTGTTTACTATGTCGCACGCTTACAGCGTGCAATTTCGGATGGTTGCTCCACCCGGGGCGTCGCGCCTTTGGGCGCTTGCCCCGGGCTGGTATGTTTTGCGCCTTCAGCGCTGAAAACCAAAGAGGCACCAGGAAAGCGCAAACACAC
>JAAZKQ010000405.1 GCA_012799755.1 Lentisphaerota bacterium
AGCACCTGGATGATATGATTGCTGCAATCGGCATTCCTGGGGAAAGTCTCTGTACCTACTGCTGGGATGGCTGTGAACGTGAAAAAACTGAAGACGAATAGCAAGCACGGCACTTGGCCTTGCGCTGAGCGGCCGCCAATGGAGGACAAACTGCCATGAAAAAATTTTCGCGTGAGGTCTTTGTTTTGGTCCTTGTGCAGCTTGTGTTTGTTGCCTCGGTGTTGGCTGCCGGCTGGCCTCAGGCCGGCGTAGTGACGGCGACGCAGGTCAACGTCCGCGCGCGTCCCAGTACGCATTATGAGCGTATTGGCCAGTTCCGGCAAGATGACGTTGTGACCGTCGTGAGCATGAAGGATGGCTGGTACGAAGTCGAGCTCACTGACAACTTTGTTTGTTGGGTGACAGCGGACAGCGTTGCCGCCAACGGTGAGGTGCTCGTGGATAACTGCCTGCTTTACGCCGGTCCCAGCCTGGTCTTCACGTCCTTTGGCAAAGTGGGCAAGGACGTCAAGTTGAGCATCGTCGGGGCGGAGGCGGACAACTGGCGGCAGGTGCGGGTGCCGGAGAAGGTGACGGCGTGGGTGAGTGCGGATTACGTTGCCTTGCAGGACCCGCCGGCGCCGGTCAAGACCGAGGTGGTCAAAAGTGCGGAACCCTCGCCCGCGCAGGTGGCGCCTGCCTTGAACGAAGAGCTTGCCCGTCAACAGGCGAGTCTGCAGGTGGAGGCCGAACGGCTGGAGGCCTTGCAGACCGAAGCCGAGCTGATCAAACAGCAAACGGCCGAACGGGAAAAGGAAATCACCGTTTTGCGGGCGGAGGAAGAACGCATGCAGGCGATGAAAGCCGAGGCCGCGAAGAAGCTTGAGGCGGCCTTGATGGCCCGCGAGAAGGCCGACACCTCAGCGCGCTTGGAGCAGGTCCGTTTGGAGGAATTGAAGAAGGACGCAGAGAAGAGAGCCTTGACGGTCAGTGCCGAACGAGCCAACTGGGAAGCCGAGGCCAAACGCCATGCTGAGGCCCTCGCCAAGGCCAAGGCCGAAGCCGATAAGCTCGCGGCCGTTGCCAAGGCTGAGGCTGAACGCCTGGCCAAGGAACAGGCCGATGCCGCCGCCCAAGCCGACGCTCTGCGCGCCAAGGTTGTTGCAGCTGAAACAGCAATCAAGGACGGTAGCACTCGCCATGCCGAATTGCAGCTGGCTATTGCCGATGTCGAAAAGGAAAAGAACGAAGCGCAGGAACGCCTGACCAAGCTCCAGGAGGAGAAAAAAGCAGTGGACCTCCAAGTGCGGCGGGAAAATGAATTGCTGGATGCACTGAAGCAACAGGCAGCGGCCATCACCCAAGAAAAACAAGCCGTCATGGTCCAAATTGAACAGGCCAAAAAAGAGCGCGAGGAACTGGAAAACAAACGCCAGGCTGAGGAAAAAGCCCGCGCCGAGGCTGAAGCCAAGCGCCTAGCCGAAGAAAAAGTTCGCGCCGAGGCCGAGACCAAGCGCCTGGCGGCTGAGGCCGAGGCAAAGGCCCGCGCCGAGGCTGAAGCCAAGCGCCTAGCAGAGGAAAAAGTCCGCGCTGAGACAGAGGCCAAGCGTCTGGCCGAGGAAAAAGTTCGCGCCGAGACAGAGGCCAAGCGTCTGGCTGAGGAAAAAGTCCGCGCTGAGGCCGAGGCCAAGCGTCTGGCCGAGGAAAAAGTCCGCACCGAGGCTGAAGCTGAGGCCAAGCGTCTGGCTGAGGAAAAGGCTCGTGCCGAGGCTGAGGCCAAGCGCCAGGCGGCCGAGGCTGAAGAAAAAGCCCGCGCAGAGGCCGAGGCTAAACGATTGGCCGAAGAAAGGATCCGTGCTGAGGCCGAGGCCAAGCGCCTAGTAGCTGAGGCTGAGGCAAAGGCCCGTGCCGAGGCTGAAGCCAAGCGGCTGGCTGAGGAAAAAGCCCGTGCCGAGGCCGAGCGGCTGGCGGCTGAGGCGAAGAAGTTCAACGGTTGCGGCCTGCTGGTGCCCCTGCGGCCGAACAGTGCCGGCAAGGCGACACATGCCTTGTGCGAGCCCCGTGGTGCACGAATGGAGCTTATTGCCTATCTCCTGGCGCCCTACATCAATCTGCGGGAATGGGAAAACATGCGGGTGCAACTGAACGGCATGGACGTTCGTCCTGAAAACTGGCGTCATCCGCTAATTGAGGTGCGTTCCATTCGTCCCGAACCCAAATGACCATGGTGTCGGCTGAGGAAGGCCGGCGAAGCGTTTCATCACCAAGGAGTTGATCATGAAGTACAGTGTGACCACCGTGTGCCTGCCCGCCTTGGACATGACGCAGCAGGCGGCTCTGCTGCAGAAGCTCGGTTTCGATGGCGTGGAATTGCGGGTTAGGCGAGTATCTGACGAACTGCGCGCCAAGGCCGAGCCGAGCAACTGGGGCTATCATGTGAATGATGTCACTCCAGAGAATTTTGCGGAGAAGGCCCCTGAGATCCGCCGGATATTGTCGGATCATGGCTTGGCGCTTGCCGGTTTGGCGACGAATATGACCTGTCTCGACCTTGAGCAATTCAAGCACGCGTTGGAAGGCGCAGTTGTCGCCGGCGCGCCCTTCATTCGTCTGGCGGCTGCGGCCGGCTACACCGGCAAGGACAACGAGAACTACTGGTCCATTTACGGCGAGACCGTCGCCGGCTACGCGCGTTGCCTGGAATTGGCCAAGGGCAGCGGCGTCAAGCTGCTGCTGGAGATGCACGGCGGAACGATTCACCCGAGCGCTTCGCTGGCCTACCGGGTTCTCAGTCAGTTCTCGCCTTCGTCGGTCGGCGTGATTTATGACCCGCAGAACATGGTGAAAGACGGCTTTGAGACGCCGGCCCTGGCCTTGTCGCTGCTGGGTGATTATCTTGCCCATTGCCATTTTGGCGCGCATCGGCCGCTTCCTGGCGACAAGGATGCCAAGGGCACCGTACAGTGGAAGTGGGAAGCCTGCAGCATGGCTGAAGGGCTCTTTAACTTCCCCTTGATTATCAAACTCTTGCAAAAGCAGCGCTATAGCCGTTTTATCACCATTGAGGACTTCCGCGCCATTGCCCCGGAACAGAAATTAGCCGAGGGCATCCAGTATCTGCGGGCCTTGGAAGAGCAGGCGTGACGATATCGGATAACAGTCGGCGATAATGGCCCTGGTCATTTTGGCTGACGAGGCTGAGGCTGCGCGATCCGGCTATTCCCGGAGACCAACTATGCGAGGAAAAGTCATTGTTTTGGCGGACGGCCCGGCGGTTCTGCTACGGGTGCCGGCCTTGCTGAATGGACTGCGTGCGGCCGGGCTATCGGTGACGGTTGCCAGTAGCGAGTCCGCCAATATCTTCATGCCGCCTTTGGCATACGCAGCGCTTTCCGGGCGTGCGTCGCTGTCCCTCTCAGCCTTGAGCGACGAGCAGCTGGGTGAAGCCGATTTGGTGATGGCTGTGCCTGCGTCTCTACAGCTGCTGGACTTGCTGTCGGGTGAGGACTGGGAAGGACGGCTTCAGGCGTTGAAGCGACCACTGCTGATTGCCCCGGCGCTACTGCCGACTGACATGCAGCCGGGTTTTCTTGATGAGCTGGCAGCACGGCTGGGGTCGCGCTTTGCGTTAGTTCGACCCAGCGCGGCTGCCGAGCCTCTTGGCGCGCTCGGCGCTTTGTGCGTGGCTTCGGTGGAGCAATGCCTGGAAGCCGCCCTGACGGCCTTGACGCCGCCGGATTGCCGGGATATGCGCTTACTGATTACTGCCGGCCCGACAGCTGAGGATGCCGATCCTGCGCGCTATGTGACCAATCGTTCCACAGGGCGTATGGGCGTAGCCCTGGCGCTGAAGGCGGCGCGACGCGGCGCGAAAGTGCTGCTGATCCATGGCCCGATGACTTGGCCGGTGCCGCCGCACGCGGGCATCGAATGTTGTGCCGTGCGCAGCGCCCAACAGATGTATGAGGCGGTTATGGTACGGCTCTCTGAGCATAATGCTGCCATACTTTGCGCGGCTGTCGCCGATTATAGGCCGGTGGCTTATTCCCGGGAAAAGATCAAAAAGGGCCAGGAAAGCACTTTCAGCCTGCTTCTACAGCGCACGCCGGACATTTTGGCTGCGGTGGGCGCTTTGCCGTCCCGTCCCTTCCTGGTCGGTTTTGCGGCAGAGACGAACGAAGTCGAGGCCAATGCCCGGGAGAAGTTATATCGCAAGGGTTGTGACATGCTTTGCGCCAATGACATATCCGAGGCCGGCAGCGGTTTTGCGGTGGCCACCAACCGGGTAACCGTCCATTTTCGTGATGGCGGCTGTCAGGAGTTGCCCATGCAGAGCAAACTTGATGTCGCCGATGCCATTCTGGACCTGATGCTGGCGCGCTGGCAATCAGCGCGCTGAGAACTGCCGGCAAGAGACAGCTCGTGATGGGGGCAAGCTCAACTGAACTGTGGTCTTTTTTTGTTGACCGAATCGCTTTAGAGAGAAAGGGACGCCGATGGCGCTCAGGCAGATGGAGCAACTTCCGTATCAGGCACTGTACGCCGCCGCCTTTGCCTTCCTGGCGGCGCGACCCTGGGACACCCTCAGTGAGGATGATGTCTTCGCGGTGCAGAATCCCGAGGACGGCGAACTGCAGTTTGCCAGAATTACCGGTCGCGAGGGCGATCAGTGTGAACTGACCATCTTCAGCGGCGTTCGCGGTTTGGATGCGCTGTGGTCCTTGAGCAATACGCCCGACAAGACCTTCGTCAGCGATATTTGCTGCGATGTCTCCGGGCTGTGTTTTGCCGCCGTGCCCAAGGGCATGCTCGATAGCGTGGATCGTGATATCGTCGCGGCTCTTACTTTGCCGGAGACTTTTGACGGCAACTATCCGGTTTTTCGCAGTCTCCGGCCAGGTTATTATCCCGCGCACCTGAAGCCCGGCGAGATAGGCCTGCTGACCCAGGTGCTGAACCAAGCGACGGTGATCGTGCGCGAAATCCAAGGCGGGACGCTGTCCTTGGCGGTGACGCCGGGGCAGGAGGACGACTACGTGGCGCGACTGTCAAGCAAAAACGAGCAGGGCGTTATCGCTTGGCGGACAGAGCGCGTAACGATGGTTCTTGACGAGCTGCTGCCGCGGCCAACGCCGACCTGGAATGGCGAGTTGCAGGCGGCAATCACCGCCAAACCCGTCGGACCACAGGAGCTGCGCCTCGAATTGCTGCTGGCGCCACCGGATCTCTCGCAAGCTGACGAGGACGGCGCCGCGCCGGTTACCTATGTCTTTTTAGTCAGTGATCACCGCAGCCGTAAACCGCTTTGTGCGCAGATCGCCGTGCCAGGGGCTTCGTTGCCGGAGTTTCGTCAAGGGCTGCCGGTGGTGTTGCTGGAGCTTCTCGAGCGTCTGCCCAAGCGTCCGCGGCGGGTTCATGTGGAACTATTGTCGCTTCAGGACAGCATGGCCGAGCTGCTCGCGACACTTGGCATTGCCTTGGCTCAGCACGCCATGCCGGCGGAATGCGAACAAGAGCAGGCGGTGTTGCTCAAACAGCTCGCCGAGGTGGATATGCCGCTGCCGGCGACCTTGTGGTTCTGAATAGCTGTCCCACCTTGCGATTGAGAGTGGCAGGCGCTGCGATGCAACAGCAACGCTAAGCGTTGCCCAGTAACCGGTGGCTGGGGGGGGCAGCAGTCGGAGGGCGTTGCTATTTCGTTAGCGCGGTTGCTTGGCAGCGCGATTCACGCCTGCGGCAGCAGTTCCTGCCGCAGTTGTTTGAGCCAGCCGATGGCTTCGGCGACATCGCGCTGCTGCTCAGGGCCCAAGGGCAGTTCGCGTTCAATGATCAGTGGGCCGCGGAAGCCCCCGCCGACCAGTTGCGCCATAAGAGCGGCAAAGCGGGTGTCGCCCTCGCCCAAGGGCGTTTCTTTGCCCATTTCTCCGGCCTTTTCGGGGCGGCGGCCGTCTTTGCAATGCACGACGGCGACGCGCTCCGCAAGCAGCTTGAGGAAATCGCTTGGGTCGTCTTGATTGTAGATCAGCAGGTTTGCCGGGTCGAAGTTGACGCCCACGTTGTCCATGCCGATGTCATTGAAGGTCTTTTGCAGCTCAGCGGCGCTTTCCGGGCCGGTTTCAAAGAGGAAGCGCTGGCCATTTTCATTGGCGAAGCGGGCGAGTTGGCGCAGGTCGTCAATGAGCTGTTCGTACTCGTTGCCGTCACTTGCGGGCATTTTGCCCACATGGCAGGTGATAAACTTGATATGATATTTGCCGGCCCAGAGCATCTGACGGCAAGCGGAGACGATGCGGCCGGCGCGTGGTTGCGGTGGGGTCAGGCCGAAGCCACCGCCGTCGGCGGTAAAGCGCTGGGCGGGGAAGGACAGAAACACCGATACGGGGCGAATGGCATTGTCTGCGAGCAGGCGCATAAGGGCGGCGCTGTTGTCAGCGCCTTGTGAGCCATGCAGCCAGTCTTCGCCGACGCGGGCCAGCTGGCAACATTCAAGGCCGGCCTGGCGCAGGAATTGCAGGCGTTCCGGGGTGATTTCGGGCAGTCGCAAGAGGGTGCCGATGCACAAAGTCTGAGTCATGATGAGGACCTCTCTCTATTGATGGTGAAGTTTTTGTTTTCATTGCCATAAACTTGGGCCGGCGCGGCTTGCGCGTGGCCGCAGGTATTGCGGGCATAATTCAGGACTTGAGGAATTTGAGGTCTTCGGCACTGAGTTTGGACTCGAAGTCGGACTTGTTGGTGGCCTTCATATAGGCCTCCATGCCGGTGATGCGTCCCTCTTTGTGCAAGGCCATGAGTTCGCTGTCCATGGTTCTCATGCCGCGGCCACTGGATTGCTCAATGATGCTGCGGATATTGGCGATGGCGCCTTCACGGATGGTCGCCGGCAGCGCTTCATGTTGGAGGAGAATTTCGTGGACGGCAACGCGGCCCTTGCCATCAGCAGTCCGGCAGAGCAGCTGCGAGATGACGGCTGAGAGCGATTGCGCAAGCATGGCGCGGATTTGCGGTTGCTGCTCGGCCGGGAAGGTATCAATAATGCGGTCAACGGTTTTGGGCGCGTTATTGGTGTGGAGGGTGCCGAAGACGAGCATGCCCATGGAGGCGCAGGTCAGGGCCAGGTTGATCGTTTCCAAGTCGCGCATTTCGCCGACGAGGATGATGTCCGGGTCAGCTCGCATGGCGCCGCGTAGGGCGACGCTGAAGGCCTCGGTGTCGGCGCCGACTTCGCGTTGAACGATGATGGACTTTTTGTTCGGGTGGACAAATTCAATCGGGTCTTCAATGGTGATAATATGCTTGGCCTGGGTATTGTTGATATAGTCAATCATTGCGGCGAGAGTCGTGGACTTGCCGCTGCCGGTCGGCCCTGTCACCAGCACGAGTCCACGCTTGTACTGGCAGACTTCATGGAGGACCAGCGGCAATTTCAGTTCCTCAATGGTCTTGATGCGGGTCGGAATGATACGCAGGACGGCGCCGGGGCCGAAGTGATTGAAGAGGTAGTTAACACGGAAGCGAGCCAGGCCGGGGATTTCGTAGGCAAAGTCCTGGTCGAGATTTTCCTGGTACCAGTCCCATTTGCTGCCGACGGCGATTTCGTGGAGGATGTCCTCCATTTCTTCAGGACTGACAGGGGGGAAGTCCAGTGGCGTGAGTTCACCGTGGATACGGGTTTTGGGTGGCAGGGTGGAACAAAGGTGCAGGTCGGAGCCGCCTCTGCTGACCATATCACGCAGGAAATCATCAATTTTGGCCATGGACATGTCCTTCTATCGTTATGCTGAAAGCGGAGTGTTGAGTAACGGTGCCTCGTCGCCGTGGGTTGGACTTCAGAACCACTTGCGTTTCTGTTTCTCGTTTGCGGCGGCTTCGGCTTTCCGGGCGCCCATGCGCTGTGCTTCGAAGACCTGCATTTCGCGGATGAGTTCCTGGTTGCGCACGTAGGGGATGGTCTGTTCATAGCTGCGCAGGCCGGATTTGAAGAGGTCAACGTGGCTCTGCTCCATGGTGCTCATGCCGACATTGCGGCTGGTTTGCAGAGTCGAATCAATCTGGAAGGTCTTGCCTTCGCGAATCAGATTGGAGATGGCCAGGGTGCCAAGCATGATTTCAGCGCCCAGCACTACGCCGTCGCCGTTGATGTTGGTGAAGAGCTGCTGACAGATGACGCCCTTGAGACTTTCGGCGACCATCGCGCGGATCTGCGCTTGCTGGTTGTAGGGGAAGACGTCCAGGATGCGGTTCATGGTATCAGCGGCGCTGCTGGTGTGGAGGGTGCCGATGACCAAATGGCCGGTCTCGGATGAGTGGATGGCCATTTCAATGGTTTCCAAATCGCGCATTTCGCCGATGACGATGACGTCGGGGTCTTCACGCAGGGCTGCGCGTAGAGCATTGCCGAAGGAGCGCGTGTGACTATGCAGCTCGCGCTGGGTAACATTGCAGCCCTTGGGGTGATGGATGATCTCGATCGGGTCCTCGACGCTGACGATGTGATCTTTGCGGTTGCGGTTGACATAGTCAACCAGTGCGGCCAGCGTCGTTGATTTGCCGCAGCCGGCCGGTCCGGTGATCAGGATCAGACCCTGGTTGTTTGTGGTCAACTTCTCCACGACCTCAGGATTCCTGAAGCCGAGTTCGCGGATGGAACGCACGGTTGAGTCAATGATGCGGTAGGCGCCGGCTATGCCCAAGCGCTGTTTGAGAAGGTTGGTGCGGTAGCGATCCTGGAGGGAGATGCTGTAGCTGTAGTCCAAGTCGTGGGTGCTAAGGAATTTTTCGCGCTGTTCCTCAGACAGAGGCGCCAAATTCAAACGCTCGGCGGCTTCCTCCGACAGGATGTTTTGCCCTGGGACGTAGAAAATCTCCTTGTAACGGCGAACAAAGGGATAGGCGCCCGCTGAAAGATGGACGTCGCTGCATTTTTCCTTGCGAGCGCGATGGAGGAAGTCGTTGAGCAAATTTTGCGCCTGTGGAAGGTCCAGGCCGGCGGCTTGGTTGAGATCGGGCCAGTCTTGCAACCAGGCTGGCGCATTGGCGCTGGGCAATGGTGCGGCTTGGGAGATTGTCGCGCTGCCGGCGGGCGCCGGCGGCGGGCCTTGGGCGGCTCGGGCAACCGGTGGCGCCGGCGCTTTCGGCGCCAGGGGGGGACTGGTAGACGAGAAGATGCTGCGGCTGGGGAAGCCGAAGACGTCGGCTTCCTGCTTGCTCATCTCTTTGAGTTCGTTGAGCCGGTCCAAATTTCCACAGAGTTCGTTGTCATGGACGACTTGGATGATCAGATCAACAGTGGGAGTCAGGTTTTCTCCCTCTATTGCTTCCAGAACTGCGATGCAGTCCTCTGCACTAAGTAATTTTTCTGAAACAACGTGATAGCAGAACCAGTCAATGTGCTTGGTGATATTTTTCTCGTTCATCAAAGACCTCGGTATGTGAATGTAAGAAAAAAGACGCCAGTAGAATAGTCCCGAAAAGGCAAAAGTAAACGTGATCAAGTAGAAAATGAGAGGCCTGCAAGGATAACGAATGGCACTGGTGGTCAATTGGTAAGCGGTCACCGATTGGTAAAGTGGACAGGGTGGACATTGTGGACAAGCACCTGTTCTTCCAAGGCATCCGGGGTCGGGCAAATACCATTTTGTACACTTTTCACATTGTCGTTCACGCCTGGGGTTTGCTCTTCGATTTGCCTCGGCGAGGCAATACCATGAGTAACCCCAGGTGGAGCTGTGCGGAGCACTGCGAAACCTGGGGTGGCGCCGCTCCACAAACCAGAGCCCCGGGGGGGGCGACACTATTCTTTGTTTTTGAGTCGCATGGTTGGCACTGATTCATGTGTCGCCTTTCCAAGGCTCTGATTTCGGGGGGATGCCTTGCCCCAGGTTCCGCTTCGCTCCACCTGGGGTTACTCATGGTG
>JAAZKQ010000406.1 GCA_012799755.1 Lentisphaerota bacterium
CGCTTTCAGCGCTCAAATGCTAGGGAGAAGATGTTTGGCGGCAGGGCGGTCAGAATGACTGCAGGAACAAAGTTATCAATCGGTGACCGATTACGGCATGATGCCATTTGATACCGGTCGTGCCGGTGGTCTTTTTCTTGTGCCTTTACAAGGCACCACCTCATGGGGAGCTCGCCACCCCAGCCTGAAGGCTGGGGTTAAGCATGGTTAAGCGCCTACGGCGCCAAGTTGTTCATTTGCTGACATCTTGTTGACAGCGTAGACTAGAAACCTGCTGCACGATTGGGAGAGGACGCGTCTGATGCGGCATGCGGTGGCTGCGAATATCAACGAGTGACCGCTTGCCATTCGATAGTTTTTGTACTTGACTTGGGGTCGTCTTCTAAGCTCGAAACGAGTATATTTTTGCACAGCTCTGTCATCTCGAAAACAGCGAAAGGAAAAAATCATGTCAAAGGTTGAGTATCCTCGCATTCTTGGTCATCGTGGTACGCTGGAAAGGTTTACGGAGAATGGCATCAAGGCCTTTGAATATGCTCTGGCAAATGGTGTCACGGGCTTTGAAACGGACTTTCGCTTCACGGCGGACGGCGTCGTGGTCGTGATGCACGATTCCGACATCAAACGGACGACAACGGGCGAGGGCGTGGTTGAAACGATGACGCTCGCGCAACTCAAGTTGTGCAAACTCAAAAATTCCGATGAAACGATTCCGACGGCCGATGAGCTGTTCGCACTGTTCGACCAGCGCCGTGATTTCTATTTTGAGCTCGAAATGAAGGCGCGTTACGGCGAGTACTATGATGAAACGCGCATGGACGACTATATCAACAAGCTGTATGCTTCCGCGGCAGCTCACTTAAGTCGTGGTACCTACGTCTTTACCTGTTTTGACACACGTATTCTTAAACGCGTCAAGCAGTTGCATCCGGACGCGAAGGTTGGTTTGATCGCGGGCGGCTTGACGCAAGCACTGGTGGATGCGGCCATTGACGCTCAATGCTACAGCATTGCACCGACCTTGAACGGGACGGAACAGGCGCTGGTGGATGCCGCGAAAGCTGCGGGACTCAAAGTGAATCTCTGGCATTCCGAGACACTTGAGCTGTGGAAAAAGGCGCGTGACATGGGGGCGGCTGTCTCAACCAATAATCATCCCGTGGCGGTTCTGCAAGCCCTGCGCGAAGCAGGTCTTGCCTGAAGGCAGTGATTGGCATGGCGGGCGGTCGTCTTGGCTGGAATTCAGTGAGGGTGGACTGTACTGGGATTAAGAGCATCCTGAGTGAAACCATGTGCGCGACGCTGTGCCCGCCGTGCATGACGGGCATTGTTGGCACCAGTCTGCGGCTTGTGAAGCCATCCGGCTGTGCAATTAGTCATTGCCGTCAATGCCTGTATTCGATGTGCGAGCAGTGTTTTTAGTCAAGTCCTAAGCAGGAGGTCCGCGATGCGGAGTCGGTTGCTGTGTTTGTCCGCGCTTATGTCTTTTGGTGTGTGCGGATGGGTTCGTTCGCAGGAAGTGCCATTTCGCGACGATTTAAGCGGGAGCTTGGAGTCGTTGCGCGCTTTTGGCTGGAAGATTCCTGGCGCCGGCGTGCGTTCGGCTGCTGGTTCGCTTGAGATTACGGCGAGCGGCGGCGAGCGGCGGCAGGTGTTGCTGGACGTGCCGGTCGAAGTCGGGAAGTACTATTGCGGCAGCGTCAGCGTCAGAACCGAGAATGTCCTGCCGCGCGACAATTTTGATCGCGGGGCGACGTTGTTTTTTGGCTTTTTGGATGGCGAGCGCAAGTGGGTGACCGGCGGCGAATTCCCGCGCGGGGGAATGCAGACGAGCGATTGGCAGAAAGTGGCGATCTCTTCGACGATCGCCATTCCAGAGCAAGTCCGTTTCATCCAGGTCTGGCTCTGCGTGGAGGGGCAGGGCAGGGCCTGGTTCCGGGATTTTGAGATGAGCGAGTTGAAGTTGGAGACGCTGCTGAGCATTGACGCTACGGCGAATCCGCCGACCTTGCATTCACCGCTGCCTCCAATGCAGGGCGTCAAGGATAATCTGCGGCGGCGGATTTTGCTGAGCCAAGACTCGTCCTTTCCGCCGTCTTCGACGTTTGAGTTCATGACCAACGCTGAGGTTTTCACACCACCGCATGCCCTGGTTCCCGGCGTTTGGCATGCGCGCAACTGCTGGACGCACCGCCGCGGCGATTTGCCATGCCGAACCGACACCTTCACAGTGGCGACTCTGCCGGCCGGCTATGCCGTGAAGGTGGCCAAGGACTTTCCGAACGGCGTGTTCGCGCCCCGCGCCGAGTTGAGGATACGCTTTTATCCGCCGCTGGCCGAGGGGACGAAGGTCGAGGTCACAATTGGTGATGAGCCAGTCGAAGTGCTCGCCCAGACGCCGACAGCAATGGGGTTCCGGCCTGGCCGCGATTTGGCGCCCGGTTGCCACCAGGTCAAGGTCGTCCTTGACGGCAAGACCACGGAATTGCTTTACGTCAACAAGAATCCAGCAGCCAAGATCACTTTCCGCGACGACCTGATAATGCTGATTGACGACAAGCCGTTTTTTCCGGTCGGGACCTACCGTGATCCTTCTGATGAATTGCATACTTTCACCGGCATTAAGGAGGCCGGCTTCAATCTTACCCACTCATATTTTTTTGAAGCTCCCCGTACGCCTGGAGAGGCCCGTGCGTATCTGCGCGACTGCGTCAAAAACGGTGTGATGGCCTACATCGGCATCCCGAGGAAATGGATGCAAAACGAGCAGTTCGACGCCATTGAGGCATTCTGCGGCGAGGTCTATGACGAGTCCGGCCTGGTGACCTGGTATCTGGCAGACGAACCAGAGATGTGGCTCAACCGTTTCAACTTCCGGGCCAGCGCGGAGGCGGTGAAAAGCGCCGGTCACGGCATTCCCCGCACCTTGCTGATGTGCACAAGCAACCCGAACAGCGAGCTCAACCGCTTTTATGGCGCCGGCTTGTCCGACATCTACTGGCACGACTCCTACCCGGTCGGACGGCATCCTGTAGTCAGCATGGTCAAGGCGCTGGAAAATTCGCGGTCGCTGGCTTCTCCTGAGCAGCCTTTGTGGGCGGTCATCCAAGCGTTTGACTGGCGTGATAAAAAGGTGCGCGAGCTGCCGCCGGAGGAAGTCGAGCCCAAGGCCGGCAAGATCCGCTGCATGACGCATCTGGCCTTGGCTACCGGCGTGCAGGGCGTCGTCTTCTATTGGCTGCCCAAGGATCGCTATGACATGCGCATCCATTCCCCCATTCAATGGGCCGAAGTGTGCTCGACCGCCCAGGAACTGAATGCCCTGATGCCCTTCCTGATCGGCAGAAATGAAAAGCTTCCGGCTGGAACGCTGCCAGAGGGTGTGTACTATTGGTTAAAACGGGCCGATGACGGTCGGCGAGCCTTGGCAATTGTCAATCCAGAGGATAAGCAAGTCGAGGTCCAGATGGCAGCCCCCGGCGTATCATTGACGGCGACCCTGCCACCGCATGGCGTCAAGGTGAAAATCTATTAAGCCGCAAGGCGCTGAGCGTCAGTTGCCAAAGGCAGGGGCCGAACTTTTCTCCGTTGTTTATGTGGTAATCATGCCTATTTTATGGCCAAAGGAAGGCTGATAAAACGCCGGCGACAGACAAAAATCACCTCGTACCCTTCGGGGTGGTTACTGGTATGTGACACAGCTTCAGTGTGCCCAGTCCATCAGTCCACTTTGTCCATCTTACCAATCGGGAGGCAAGGCATGATCCGGAAGCGCAACACGAAGGTGCCAGGCAAGCCCGTTACCGGTGAGGAACCGTCCTTCGCCGAAGTGGCGGCCATGATCGAACAGGCCAAACAGCGTGCCTATCAGGCCGTCAATACGGAGCTCATCAATCTCTATTGGCAGATCGGCCAGTTCATCAGCCGCAAGATCGCGGCCGCCGAATGGGGCGAAGGCGTGGTGGAGAAACTGGCGGACTATATTCGGCGCCGCGACCCGAATCTGCGGGGATTTACTCGCCGCAATCTCTTTCGGATGCGGCAATTCTACGAGACTTATGCCGCGGACAAGAAAGTGTCAGCACTGCTGACACAATTGCCCTGGACTCACAACTTGCTCATCATGAGTCAGGTCAAGCGTTCCGAAGAGCGGGAGTTCTACCTGCGCATGGCGATTCAGGAACGATGGAGCAAGCGTGAACTGGAACGGCAGATCAAGACGGCGCTGTTTGAGCGCAGTGTGCTGCAAACACCAAAAGTCTCACCAGTGGTGCGACAATTGCGCCCCGAGGTCGAAACGGTCTTCAAGGACGCCTACGTGGTGGAATTCCTGAATCTGCCGGATGGCCATTCAGAACGCGCGTTTGCCGGCAGGGTAGAAGCGGCTTCCAGCCGCTTTGCCAAGCGCTCATCTCCTGGTCAGGCTGCGGGCTAAAAGCCCGCAACACAGCCGGGAAACAGGCGTGCCTGGCGCCGCAGAACGGACAGGAAACAGGTGCCTGTCCACAATGTCCACAAAGTCCACAAAGTCCACAAAGTCCACAAAGTCCACAATGTCCACGCTGTCCACAAAGTCCACAAAGTCCACAAAGTCCACTTTATCAATCGGTGACCGGTCACCTTTCCCGGGCAGGATCGTTTTGCCGATGGGCGGATGAGGGATTACGTTGAGTACGTCTATCTGGTGCCGCAAAGGCAAGCAGGCGTTTTGCATCGCAATGAGTAAAACATGAGGGTATTTGCATCATGGCCACGAACAAAATTATTTGCACTGCCAATCAGGTTGATTATGCGGCGATCAGGAAAGCAATGTGTGCCGGGGCGCGCACGGCAGCCGAGGTCGTGAAACTGGCCGGTGTCTGCAACCAATGCCAGGGCTGCCAAGAAAATCTGCCTTGGATACTGGCCTCAGTCTGCGGATGCAAGAACGTTTCGCTGCAAGCCGTGATTGATGCCGTGAAAAATGGCGCTGACACGGTGGATAAAGTCGCTGAAAAAACCGGTGCCGGAATAGATTGCGGGCGCTGCAAGGCCTTGGTCGCCAATATCATCGAGCTTGGACGCTAGGGGCGAGGGAACGAGAGAACGCGAGACGCGGGGCGGCAGGCTGAAGCCTGAACTGCCGACGCTACAGGCAGCAGCCTAAAGAAAGGCCAGGTGGCGAATGCGGCCAGGTGTTTTCACATCGTTTATGGCGGGAATGTCGTATGAGACGGCTTTGCCGATGATTCAGGCTGCCGGTTTCCAAGTTGTCAGCCTGGGCGGAAATCCGCAATTGGCGGGCTATGCGACAGCCGCAGCGCGGCGACAGCTGACAGCGCTGTTGCGCAAGCACGGTCTGGTGGTTGATTCGGTGCACGCGCCATTCCCCGAGGGCGACCGGCTGTTTGCCGAAGATGAGGCGATGCGCCGGGAGTCAGTGCGGCTCTGCAAGCTTGCTTTGGATGCCGCCGCCGAGGTCAAGGGCCGGGCGGTCGTCATTCACTTGATTCAGCCCTACGGCATCCCGCCGGGCGAACAGCGCGACCGCATGATTGCGCAGGGCCGCCGGAGCGTCGCCGAGCTGGCGCAACACGCCGAAGCGCGCCAGGTCGGCCTGGCCCTGGAAAATGGCCAGCGGCGAGACTACGATGAAGTGCTTTTCGCTCTTCTGGATGAGCTGCCGACGCCGTACGTCGGGCTGTGCTATGATTCCGGCCACGAGCATATTCAAAACCGGTGTTTTCAGATATTGCAGCAGTATGGCGACCGGCTGCTGGCGTTGCACATCCATGACAACACGGGTCACGATGCGCACCTTTTGCCGTTTTCGGGCACCGTGCCCTGGGAGGATTTCGGCAAAGCCATGGCCGGCTTGAAGTTTGCCGGCGATCTGGTCCTGGAGTCGGGCATGGGCAATGAGTCATTTCAGACGCCGGAGGATTTTCTGGCGGAGGCCATGCGCCGCTGCCGGCGCCTGCAAGAAATGATGACGGAAAGTGGCGGCTTTGCCAACGGCGATGGCGCCGGGAGCCAAGCCGCCAGGAGTTGAGATGCGTCGCAACCATTGCCAAGGAGTGAGCAAAAATGGAACAGGGAGTCGCCACCTGCCGAGCTGGAGTCGCGAGGGTCTGCATTACGCCGCCGCTGCCATGTGACATGGCCGGATATTTTCATCGCCGCATAGCCGAAAGCGTCAGCCGCGATTTGTATGCCACGGCGCTGGCCTTTGAAAAGGATGGCCAGACTGCGGTCGTGGTCGGCGCCGACCTGATTGCCATGACCGACGAGGTCTGCCGGCCGGCCTTCGCCAAGGCGCATGAGCGCTGGGGCATTCCTTTGAGTAGCATGATCGCCTGCGCCACGCATACCCACACTGGCCCGGAAATTCGTCGAGGCTCCATCATTCCAATGGCGGAAGACTATTTGCGCATCGTGCCCGGTCTGATCGAACAGGCTGTCATCAGCGCCTTGGAGAACATGTCGGAGGCTGTGCTGTGTTTTGGCGAAACCACTGCGCCGGGCCTGGCCCACAACCGCCTCTCGCGTTGCGCGGACGGCTCAGAAGTGTTCGGCGGCCAAGGCGGTAGCGCCAAGGTCATCGGCGCAGCTGGGCCGACCGACGACAGCGTCCAGACCCTGGCTATTTACAGGCCGGATAAAACGCTGCGCGGTCTGCTGATCAATTTCGCCTGTCACCCGGACACCTCCGGCGGCGGCAAGGCCACGGCGATTGATTCGGATTGGCCGGGCGAAATGACCTCGTATCTGCAAGGCATTCTCGGCGCAGAGCTGCCGGTGCTGTTCATGCAGGGAACGGCCGGAGACATCAATACGCGCGATTCGCGCGCGCCGCAGACGCCCTGGCTGCCGGGTGGACGCAGCAAGCTGGCCCGCGGCGTCGCGGGGGCTGCTCTCTATGCGATGCAGATTGCCCGGCCACTGCCGGAAATCGTCATCCGGAGCGCGCGTCAGGCGTTGGAGCTGCCATTTTATGTGCGCGACCAGACGCTTTTTGACCTGGTTGAGAAGCTCAAGCAAAAGGGCGAAGCCGCCACGTATTTTGAGCAGAACCTGATCAAGCGGGTGGAAGGCTGGCAGAATGACGGCAAGAACGATCACATTGAAGTCACGGCGCTGCGGCTCGGCGACCTGGCGATTGCGGCCATGCCGGGCGAAATTTTCACTGGCTGGGGCCTGGAGATCAAGCGCTATTCACCGGCCCGGCATACGATGATCGCCGAATTGGCCAGTTCGCACAATGGCTTGACCGGCTACAAGGCGACCAGCGATCAGGCCCTGCGCGGCGCCCGCGCTATCGGCGCCTACGGCACCCTGCCGACCATGAGCCAACGCCATTGTCCCGCTTCCGGCCAGATGATGTCCGACAGCGCCATCGCCCTGCTGCATGAACTGTGGCCCTGATGGCGATAAGGGCAAAGGGCCCCCTGAGCCGTGCTGCCTGCAACTGACGGAACGATGGACGGTATGGACAAGATGGACACGATGGACGATAGCGCATAGCGCCCTGCGTCTCATCTGTTTCATGCGTCCCGTTCCCTACCAAAGACTGGGCGCTTGCCATGGTTTTCGCCGCGAATCGTTTGACAGTACGCGCGCGGGCAACGAAAGTAGCCATGCGCTCCACGGCCCGGCAAAAGCAGGTTTTCTATGGGAAAACACGTTCAGTGGATATTATGACCATGACCAAGTGGACAGACGCAGACTTCGAGAGGCTTAGCTGGCACGACAATCATGTCCATGGATTCGCTATCCGCGAGGGCGAGTACGGAGCGGGGCAACTCGTTCTGGATATTGACTATATCCTGGAGTGGCTGTGCGAGGCCGACAAGACCTGCCGCTTCATGTTGGCGCCCGCAGACCTCGTCTTTCAGGAGGTCACGAACCTTAAGATCAGGGTTGACTACAAAGGAATGGCGATGGGGCCTCTTTCGATCGGCGAGATCCGGCGCGAAAGGACCAAACTGACGAAGCAGTTCGGCCGATACCGATGGACCATTGTTTTCAACTTCCCCGAGGGTAAAATCGTCTTTCTGGCCTCCGGGTTTGTTCAGGAGTTGCGGGCTGCACCAGTGGAGAGTTCGCGGCAATGTCTGACGTGGCAAGAGCGGCGCCGAACAAGGCGATGACGCCGGCCGCTGAAATATCCTGCCATCCGACCAGGTAGGGACGTGGTCGCGCGGATGCTTGACGCCTGACCGTCGGTGTGCCCGTATTGCGGATAGGACGGACGATTGCAATGCTCTTCACATTAAGAGCCAATATAGATCTTGACGAACGTTCAACTCATATAAAAGAGCCATTGATGCCCGCGTCGGCAAGGCACGCTGAAGGCGTGCCACATACTAGCCCAGGGTTGCGCCTGTGGCGCAACCCTGGGTGAGCATCCTCCCGAAACAGCACGCTGAAGGCGTGCCACATAGCAGACACGAAAGGAGGGTTTCATTGTTCCTTTGGCCGCAGTCAACTTCGCCGACTGCGGCCAAAGGGGCCGAGGAACACGAACATAAACGGCCCCCTACCCAGGGCGGCGCACACTTTCAGCGTGCTTGCCCTGGGCTGGTATGTCTTGCGCCTTCAGCGCTTCTGTCGCTTCGCGGCGACGAATGCCGCAAAGGCAAAAGGCTGTGCTGTTTTGCTGAGGCGCAATGCGCCATGAAAAATAGTTAAATGAAGAGTATTGGACGGACGATTGTCTCTCGCACATTATATCTCTCTGGCGTCATGGCAATGAAGAAATTCTTGGCAAGACTATTTTTTCGGGATAGGCCTGCCCAAGGGGCCTTTTTTGGCATGACTATGCTCATGGCTCTACCGTGGTTATACTTCACCTTTCTTTGTGTTTTGCCGGGCAATGAAGATGTGGGGAATTGGGTGTTTCATAGTTCACTGGGCGTTTCTGTTCCGTTCATTATTGCCGGCATTCCCTTATACACGCTATTCGTCTATGCAAAATCGTTGGGACAGACCGTTTCTCCACGAATCCATCGGACATGGCGCGTTTTGCGTTGGGGTTTTATTTGCGTCCTCTTCCTGTTGCCATCTGTCTTTGCTTGCTTAGCAATAGTCGAATTTTTCATTTTACCTGAGTGTTTTACCGCATTCACTTTTGGTATTTTGCTTTTTCTGTTTGGAAGCGCTTTTCTTTTTCCTTCTGGTGGAACCAAGTGGAGAAATCTGGCCATCGTAATGTTATGGCCGGTGGGATTTACCGGACTATGTCTGATGTTTGCCTACGGCGGTCTGCCATTCTTTGTTAGGTACGGTAAACTTCCCTCAGGGCCACTTCCTCTTGTACAATATCGCGATTATGGCTGGCTGACTGTACTACGGGATTTTTTCATGATTTCCGGAGTGGGCTGGAAATGGTTGGCAATCCTTACATTTCTATGTCTCTTTGTCGGTTATATCCTGCAAGCACAGACCTTATGCAGTTTCTGGAAGCTTTCTTACAAAAAGTTAATCAGTAAACGCGCAATTTTTGTGTTGGCCTTATGCCTGTTTATTTATCTCGTTTCGTTGCCATTGGCATTGTTTGAAGAGGCAAGATATAAGCATTCGCTGCGGAGATTGGAACAGCATTTTGGCAAAGCTATCTCCGTGCAGACTCTGGAAAGCGAATATTGTTGGGGCGGGCAGGCTGCTGAACTGTCCTGGGAGGAATTGAAACAGGTCGTGGATAATATGACCCCTGATTGGAAAGAGAATTTCTGCCTGACTCATTATAAAAATATAGACCCATTGACAAGCGAGTGGGAAGAAGAACTCTATAGTAAATGGGAGACATTCTATGTGCACCAAAAGGAAATCGAATACATAAGTGACTTTCTAAATGAAATCCCGCCGACTCCGCGACAATGGCGTGATTTGGCTTTAATTGAATTATGCGGCCGGGATTTTCCTGACCTCAGAATCCTTGCTGATTGCTTCGATGTGCAGCTATGGCAGTTGCGATTTGCGCTGGAACACCAGGATGTAGACAACACGCATCGCCTTTTTATACATATGCAAAACATTTGCTCCTATCTGTACAAGAATGGTTCACCATCATACTTGGCGGCGCAGAGAAAATACCTGTTAGCTCTATGCCGTTTTATCGAGTCCGGGCTGATTGATGAGCGATGGCTTGATTCGCAACTTGATTTATTCAGTCAGCTGGAAGCAGACAGCGCTTCACTGGAGGAGAGAATGCAGTTTAATGAGGTGGTCTGTTTGTGCGAAACTTTTGCCGGCATTGCCCACAGGCTGGGGGAAACTGTTGCCAAAGGCGCCGAATTGAGCCAATTGCGCTGGTTCTTTCCACAGGCCTGGTGGCCTGCCTCGGCAAAAGCCAACGCAGCACTACGGGCTTTCGGGGATTATCTGACAACGGAAACGACGCCTCCAGCCAGTTCTTCCGAGAAGATTTCCAAGAGAGCAATTGGCCGCATCAGAAATCGGCTCAAGTGTGCGAATGTCCAGACTTCATGTGCGAAGGTGCTTCTCGAAGCGGAGAAGATCAAATGGCAAACCGGCAGTTACCCGAAAAAGATGCCGTCTCTGCCAAGGGATCCCTATACCCAAAAGCCACTGCAATATGACGTGGGGACATTTGAGTTTTATGCTCAGTTTGTTTACGACAGTGTGTCCAAAAAGAGCGATGAGGACAGTAGCACATCTGAGGATTGTGATTGCGGGGAGGACTGGATGAACCCGATTTGGGACACGACAAAGACAACCGCCAATGCGGTACGCGTCTTTAGCCCGGGAGAAAATCTGGAAAAGGATTATGACGACATCAGCTTTTTCATTCGCTTTGAATGATGGAGTTTTCCGGATAAGCGTTCGTCCTGCCCATGTTGTGGCGTGCTCGGGTGATGCGATTATGGTCTTAAAGCCCGTTTTTGTCAGGAATGTGGTTCATGTTTATTATGCGGCACGCCTTCAGGGGGTAATTTCGTGGGGACGCTTATCCGGGGTGGCATAAGGTCGAATGGCTAGCTGCGGATGTCCAGCAGATTGTCCCGGTGTATTCCCGGCCGGGGTGGTTACTGGCCGATTACGTTTTCTGAATGGATTTATGATTGTCCTGCTTGATTTCCAGTAAAAAGCAGATAATCTTTTCGACAGGACGCTTAGGCATGCAGAGGCGCATGGACGGCATCTGCCCTATTGCCCTACGACCGCCTGACCAACGCCGCATGGGGGGCTTCAACAACAAGATGCGGCACATGACCTTGCCGGCCTATGGCTATAGGGTGAAATCTATGCAGAATAAGACCTTAATTGTCGGGCAGCCGACAGCTTCCGTGCAGGATAATCAATACCGGCTCAGTGCAACGCTGAAAGCGCAGGGTGGGGAGGCTATGCCGGAGCATCAGCGCGAAATTTGGTTGTCCCTGCCGGTAGAATATGCCGAGGTATTTGTCAATCCTGAAAGCAGCGATTGTTTTCTGATGGGGCTGCTCTACTTTGCTATGCGAATGGGATATTCCCTCAAAATCGAAGGGAAGATTTCTGCCCAGTTGCTGTGGAACTTATCGAATGAGGCCATGCCTTTGATCAGTGCTTATCGCCCCCTTGTGCAACCCGTTAACATCGAGGCGGCGGAAACCACTGATTTCCCGGGGGGGCATTTTGTCGGTACTGGATTTTCGGCCGGTGTTGATTCGTTTTCGACGATTATCGGAAATTTGCGGCACCATGTGCGCCCGGAAGACAAGCTGACTCATCTGTTCTTTTTCAATGTCGGAGCGAATGGTCAAGGGCGCTCTCTTGAGGAAGTGGAGCATGTCCGGAAGAAATTTCGGATGCGCTATGAGAGCTTTGCGCCGGCCGCACAATTGACCGGATTGCCTTTCATACCTATTGACAGCAATGTGCCCTCATTTATGCCTAATACTTTTGCGGCGCAACTA
The DNA here is from genome assembly GCA_012799755.1 of Lentisphaerota bacterium. Classification (GTDB taxonomy): domain Bacteria; phylum Verrucomicrobiota; class Lentisphaeria; order Oligosphaerales; family Oligosphaeraceae; genus Oligosphaera. The sequence goes on from JAAZKQ010000406.1 coordinate 11,898, forward strand.
ACCTTATGCAACGCCTCCGCCATTTACTTCCTGCGCAAGGGCTTGTCGAAGTATCTATTATCATCGGAAGGATATAATTGCAGGGAGTGGTTTAGATATCTTCAGTTGCAACCGGAGGAACAACGCTTTGATATGGCCTTGCTTGAACCCGTGTTATGCCAGTGGTTAGGTGATCGGAATTTACAGATCATTCCTTACGGAAACAGCATGACTCGCTTGGAGAAAACCAGCCTATTGGCTGATTATGAGCCGGCACGGCAGTGTTTGAATGTCTGCAATTCGGAGAAGGCGATGGAGATAAACTGCTCCGTATGCACCAAATGCCGTCGAACTATGCTGGACCTGGAACTGCTCAACAAATTGGATCACTTCCGGAAAGTATTTGACGTGGATTTGTTCCGGCAGAAGTTCAAGTCGCGAGATTATGCCGAAATCCTGTATCCCCCACCCGAACGTGAGAACTTCTTTCTGCACAGCTCCCGTCGCTACGCCCGAGAGCAGGGCATTGATATCGCTTCTCAGTGCACTCAGTCAGATCGTTTTTTCGCGTTCATGCATCAGACATGGGTGTATCGGGTTCTTAAGGAACTGCATCTGCTGGACTTTGCCAAACGCCTGGTTGGGCGCGGATGACAAGCCCCTGCTGCAGCAAGCAGGGTCAACGTGTGGATTGCGAGCCAATTTTTTTCATGTATGATACGGCATCTGATGCTGGTGTTTCTTCTAATGTAGATGCTGTCCAAATCGGAACTATGGTGTTTCTACGAGACACTTGATTTCAGTAGAATATCTTGCTCCAAACCTGAAACAATGCAACATGAGTTTTTCGTATGATTATCGGGAAGATAGCGGAAAAAGAAATTGACGGTGCCATTCAATTAGCGGCGCCAATCACCCTGTGTGGCGAAACCAGAACCTGTTTTTATACGATTCCAATTGAATATGCGGATTTGCTTGATACAAGCAGAAGTGACAGTTTCCTGCTGTCGTTGGTAACGGCGGCAATGCTGGCCGGAGAAGATATCCAGGTCGAGGGGAAAGTCTCGGAACGCCTGTTCTATCAGTTATGCGATACGATTATTCCGGTCATGAATGTCTTTAATCCACGATACCGCATCATCAGTCTCAAGGCGGAGGAATTGTCGTCGAAACGTCATGTGTCCGCACAGCAGCGCGGGATCGGCACTGGACTTTCCGGCGGCATTGATTCCTTCACCTGCATCTGGAACCATTTTATCAAGCCCCCATCCGATGAGCATAAAGTGACCCACTTTTTCTTTTTCAACGTCGGCGCCCACGGCATGGCCCATTCGGATGCCGATCTGAAAAAAATTGAAGATAAATTCCGGGCGCGCTATCAGCAAATGAAAATTACTGCGAATGAATTAGGGCTTCCTCTGATCCCCGTCAACTCCAATGTACACAGTTTCTTTCAGGTCGGGCATCTGGAAAACTGCTCCTTTGTCAGTCCAGGGGCAGCCTTGCTGATGCAGCGTGGCATCGGGCGATATTACCTCGCTTCCGACGGTCAAACTTTCCACGACAAATACCATCGTCTGGCAAACTTGCGCGAACAATGGGATGTCGCCATGATTGATCCCTTGACCGTTCCTTATATGTCAACGGAAAATATGCGCTTTGAACCAACCGAGACCCATTTGTCACGGATACAGAAAACCATGCTCGTTGCCGATTTTGAAGTCGCTCGCCGGCATCTAAATGTTTGCAGCAATTATGATGCCATGGAATACAACTGTTCCTGTTGCGAGAAATGCTTGCGCACCTTGACCACGCTGGAAATCATCGGAAAAATAGATTCGTTCGCAAAGGTTTTCGACTTGGATGTTTACCGGAAGCAGGCTCGGAAACACTATTTTGCGAAAGTGATTGCGCGGCAGAACAAAGAACTGTATTACCATGGCATCATGGCAGCTGCCAAAGAAAGAGGCTTTGACCTGAGAGAGCATACAACTTTTCCGGCATTGCTCTGGGAACACTTCAAGGATTCGGCGCTGCATAATGCCCTGCGGAAAATTCCCGGGCTCCGGCCTGTCGTCCAAAAATTGAAGAGATTGTAAGCTGAAAGCCTGCGTCGTCCCGGGCTATCATCGTTTGCGTTTTCAGCGTTTCCGCCGCTTCACGGCCAAGGATTAAGTTGTCTTTTTCGCATTTTTACCCCTGAAAGGAGTCTTATGAACGACAGCATCATTATTCGCAATGGCACGGTCCATGATGCCATCAACCCCAAGGCGACCGTGAAGGATATCCTGATAAGCCATGGCAAGATAGCCCGCCTGGGTAAGAAACTGAGAGTGCCTGCCGGCGCGTCCGTCATTGATGCCGGCGGGCTGCAAGTCTGGCCGGGGCTGGTGGAGGCGCACTGTCATATTGGGCTGTCGCCATTTGGGACACGCGATCTCGGCGATTACAATGAGTATAACGACGCGGTCGCCCCGCATCTTGAAGCCATTGACGGCATTGATCCGCAAAATCCGCACTTTCTGCTTGCCGCACAGGCAGGTGTGACCTGCGTGGCCACCGGTCCCGGCAGCGCCAATGTCCTTGGCGGCACCTTTGCGGCCATAAAAACTGTCGGGCTGAGAATTGACAACATGGTTGTGCGTCGTCGGATCGGCATGAAATGCGCTTTCGGTGAAAACCCGAAGTTCAGCCACCGCGACAAGAGTGTCAGTACGCGGATGGCGACGGCAGCAAAGTTGCGTGAATGCCTGGCCAAGGCGCAGGACTATCTGGCCCGCAAGCATGCAGCGGGCAAGGACGCCAGTAAGAAGCCTGCTTATGACATGAAGCTGGAAGCGCTGATTCCCGTGCTGCAGGGTGAAATTCCTCTGAAAGCGCATGCGCATCGAGCCGATGACATCTTCACCGCAATTCGCATTGCCAAAGAATTCAATGTCAAATTGACTCTTGAGCATTGCACCGACGGGCATTTGATTGCTGATGAACTGGCCAGGGAAGGCTACCCGTTGGCTGTTGGTCCGAGCTGGATGTCGGTCAGCAAACCGGAACTGCGGAACAAGACTTTTGCCACGCCCGGTATCCTGGCCAAAGCCGGTTGCCAGGTTTCGATCATCACCGACTCGACGGTCGTGCCCCAGGAAACCCTGGCGATGATGGCGGGGCTGGCCATCAAGGCCGGCATGGAACCTTTTGCCGCTTTGCAGAGCATAACGATTAATCCAGCCCGGCATATCGGCGTTGAGGATCGAGTAGGATCACTCGAAGTCGGCAAAGATGCCGACCTGATCATTTCCAAGGAATCAATTTTCTCGTTGGACAGCAAGATTGTCACGGTGTTGATCAATGGTCAACCAGTGCCCTTGGCCTGACGATAGTTCAGGGCAAGCGTCCGCAGTGCGCTTGCCTCTTCGCGCTTGCGTTTCGGTGAACCCAAGCTGTTACGCAGGAAGACGTTATCGCTAGTATAAACTGAGGTCTCGCCCTCGCGTCATGCCTCAGCCCCTGTCAATGGCTGAGTGAGTAACCAGTCACCCATTGATATTTGTTGTTCCCGCAGGCTGCTATGGACAGTATGGACGGCGAGCGGGCAGGTGTTGTCGTCCATCGTGTCCATAATGTCCATGTTGCGCCGTAGGCGCTTAACCATGCTTAACCCCGGCCTTCAGGCCGGGGTGGCGAGCTCCCCATGAGGCAGTGCCTTGTAAAGGCACAACAGCAAAAAACGACCACCGGCACGACCGGAATCAATCGGTGACCGGTTACTGACTGATTGGCATTTTCTTTTTGCCGGGTCACTCTTTTGTCAATTCGACTTGGGAGACTTCCACCCAGGCATCCCGATCCGGGCGCGGGGCAAGGAACTCAAAGGAGATTCCTGCGTGTTTCTCTTCCTGCGTTACGGTAAAATCGAAGTTCAACATCTTCCAGCTATCCGGCTGCGGCAGAAAATGCTTGGCTACGACTGTTTGTTTTGCTCCGGTTATCTGGAATTTCATGTGATCAATTTTTGCGCCTTTCAAAAGAAAGCGGAGGTGGTAGTTTCCCGGAGTGAGCGGTCTTGCTCTTACACTGAAGCGGCAAACGCGCAGAGTCGGGCCCCAGGTTGGTTCCATATCAAAGGAGCGTCGTCCCGAAGCGCGTTCTGCATCAGGCTGAACCCAATCCGGCGCCAATGACTTCGGCAGGCGAAACAAGGGGTAGTGCAGCCGTTCTTTGTATGAAACGCCCGGCGTGCCGAAGAGTGTATCCTTGGGCAATTTCTCCGTTTCATCCACGCGGAAGATTTCCAAATTGATCCCGAGAATTTCGGTGTCAAGCGGGCTTATTTCCGCAAGCGGAATGCTCATTGCAAAGTCCCAACCGCCTGCTGTCGGCGTGATTTTGCAGAAAGATCCTGTCGGAATCTCTGATTTTTTTACGAGATCGAGCTTTTTCTTTTTCCCACTCGCGGCGAAAATAAATTGCGATATTTTCACATCTTGCAGAGAGTTGCTGATGTCGTTATGGGCCAATGAGCGGAATGGCGTCTGATCAATGAACAGCTCAACGGCGTCGCCATCAAAAAGTCCTTCACCTTCGGTAAACTGCGCATCTTTGACGAAGCCGGAAACAATCAAGTTTTCTTCCTCCATCCGAAAGAAAACCTCATTCCCGTCCTTTGTCAGCATGGGGTGGTTTTCCGACATGTTGAGCGTGTTTTCGGGAACAGCAGGTATCTCAGAGACCTTCTGCTCCTGCATCTGTCCAGAAATTCGGAATATCCCTGCATCATTGAGAAGGGACGAATCGCGGAAAAAACAGCTATCTTTTTCCACTAAATTAAATTGGATGGCATCTTTTTTATCTCCTGGAATAATTGCGATGACATCCGGTTGACCAGAGATATTCTTCGCCTCGCAAAATCCCTCTCCACCGAATTTTCTTCGGAAAATCTGAATGGGACAACCCATGTCCAAGAGCGATTTTTCCAACATGGCTTTCAGGCCACTGACAGAGCCAGTGAAGAAAATCGGATCAAGCGTCAGCGCAAGCTCAGCGAAATACATTTCATTTCCGTGCGTATCATAGAGGCGTATTACTTTTTCATCGAATTGCATGTCATTTCCGTAGGTATCAAAAAAGCGAATTTCATTTATTTCCTGTCGGATCATTTTCGCGCTTTTCTGAAGTACCCAGACTGCGCCGGAAGCGGTTTTTTCATCGTCATCGGTAAAAATTACTCCGCGAACACGGTCGTTGGCAATCGTCGGCACAATCACCTTGGTTTTTCCTGCGAGGAAGAAGGAAAGCGCATTCAGGGCGGGAACGACCTCTGAGGCGACGTAGGGATAGCGAGCCAGCGATGAGGCGGCAATTCCAGTAATGCCGCCCAAGCCCTGCCGGAAACCGAGAAGATAATGCCGCTGGGCATCCGCTCCGGCAAAATAGCCTTGGTTCAGTGCTTTTTGTTCTCGTTTTGAGTGGCCGATATAATAGAGCTCCTGCTCCCAAAGCGGAGTCCCCGGCTTTAATTCTTTGCGGATGCGATCCAGAAGGTTTGTATGGCGATTGCGTACACCGTTTTTGAAATCTTCGCCGGAGGCATAGGGACTGAAGGAGACATAGGAGCAGTAGTCTTCAAAGCCAAGTTCGTGAAGTTTTGCAAGCCAGCCGGTGAGATTGTAGCCCTGATCACTGGTTGCGCTGGCGGCAATCAAGATGTCATTCGGATTGTTCTCTTTCAGCATTGACCAAACAAGTTTTTGCACGTTGAAATAGTCCAGCGCGGCATAGGACCATTGCGGTTCACAGAGAAGCATCCAGACATGTATATCATTGAACTCATTCAAGGTTGCATTCATAAGCGTTTTCCACGCTGTTTCGCATGGCAGATATCTATTTTTATGTGTGGAGAGATATTTTTCCTGATAGAGCCAGTTCGGGAGCATGCTATTGGCCGAAAATTGTTTTTGGTGTTTCCGCCGGTTCTGATAGTTGACCCAACCGCCGAGAAGACCGACCGGTTCCATTTTCATGTGCTTGACCAGATCAACCTGCGGACGCAAAAGCTTGGTTTCGCCTGCTTCCGGGGAATCCGGCGTAACTGAACGAAAATCGAAGCAGAGCATCAAATGGCCGAATCCGGCTGCTCGGCACTGGTCGGCGCTGGTGTAGATATCTTGCGTTCCGCGGAAGGGGCGCGTTGTTTGATCGAAGGAGAGCATAAAACCGGAACCGAAGGTAAAATGCGCCCCAAGCTTTTTTTGCAGAGGTGATTTTTCCGGTGAAACCGGATGAATCACTTGAAAATCGTTGCCGACTGAATGGAGGACCTTGTTTTTCCATAGTGGAATGATTTCAAATCCGCCATAAAGGTTTGGCGTCATATCAACGTTTCCGCAGAAAAGCGTACGACCGTCTGGCGTTTTCCGCCCTTGTTTCTGCAAAACGAGCGCCGTGCGTCGTATGTGCTCATGGCTATAGCGCTTCCGGCAGATAAGTTCCACAGTTTCTTCCGGGTGTTCTGAATGCAGCAGCGCCCGGATTTCCGGCAAAACCGGAGTGCCTTTCAGATAAAGCGCACTTGGCGCGGAATGATTGAACACGAGTTCATCTTCCCTCTGCTCCTTTTCATCAAGGTAGGTGAGTGAAAAATCGTCCAGGCAGAGCGTATTCATCTTATCTTCCTGCTGATGCAGGGTAAGGCGCAATTTTATAGAATAGGGATGGGCGATTTCTGTGATTTCACTTCGGAAGCGGAAGGTTTGCCATTCGCAAGTCGGCCGGAAGGTTTTTGCTTTCAGAACCGGATAACGTTTGTTGACAGGACCGTAAAGCAAATCTTGATTGGTTGAACGGAAATCAAAGGTGACCGGAATCAATGGATGCAAATCGCCATGGCAATCAGGAAGATATTTCAGGCGGAAGGATATCTCAATCTCGCCTTCTTTCGGAAGATAGAACGAGCGAAGTCCCGGGCAAACATCGTATTCCCGAAGTATTGGCGAGCCGGGGACGGCAATAAAATGGTTGCCATCTTCTTCCTGCATAGTCATGGGGAGGAAAGAGAGCTCGGTATCGTAGAGCATCTTTTCCCGATCAAGATAACAATCCGCCTTATAGCCGGGCGCCGCTTTGCCGACTTCGCCCAGGTCGCCGGACGCATTGAATAGTCGCCAGAAGTTCTGTTTGGCATAGTCCTCCAGATCAAACTTTGCCTCAAATCCGAAGGAGAGAAGCGGCGACATGGCGATCAGAAAAAGAAACGTAAAAAAATGTTTCAATTTTCTTCTCCCTTGATTGTTTTGGCAAAAGATGGACGGCGGGAAGTTGCTCTTTGCTTTGCCCCCCGAGTTCACTGACGGATTGCCATGAAACTGAAAAATCGAGAAGGGGTTTTTCACCAAATCGGGCGGAGGCAAAAATGCTCAAGCTCCTGTACAAGACTTCTGTTCGCCTGCCCTGATTTATTGCGCAAGGTATCCCCCGTCTACGGGTAGGTTGACACCGGTAATAAACGAGGAAGCACTGCTGAGCAAAAAACACACGGCGGCAGCGACTTGTTCCGGCTCCCCGATGCCGAGAGGTTGCTTTTCCTTGAGTTTCGCTAGAGCCGCATCGTCATTCAGGCCAGACCCCGCCAGCGCATCAAACATCGGGGTGTGGATATTCGATGGGCAGACCGCATTCACGCGCGTTCCCTTTGGCGCCAGTTCAATGGCAAGTGCCCTGACCGCAGCACTAAGGGCACCTTTGCTGCCTGCATACAACGTTCCCGCCGGCCAGCCGGCCGCAGCCGAAACGGATGAAATCGCCACCGCAGAAAAACCGGGATTGACATGCTTCTTTTTCGCAAAAGCCTTCATCAACAACAAAAAAGCAAAATAATTGACCTGCATTGATTCAGTCAGCTGTTCAGTGGCAATAACGCCTATGGGCAAAGCAGGGCATATTCCGGCCGCATGGACGAAGCCATCTAGTTTTCCGTCCATCACGGCTTGTTCGACCAGTGCGGTCGCAAAGGCAACCTCGGAAAGGTCCCCCGCCACAACCGTGTGTGTGCTCGAGTTCTCCATGTCGAGGCGCGTTTTTTCCAGCGCGTCCAAGCGACGGCCGGAAAGAATGACCCTTGCCCCGAGTCGTGACGCATAAAGGGCACAGGCACGACCAATCCCGGAGGAAGCGCCCGTAACCAATATGCGCTTATCCGTCAAAGTCATTGGATTGAAAATAGCCATCTTCTTGTTGCTTCTCCTCAATCTTTCACGACACGCACTTCACGCAAAGTTGTGTCCGTAAAATCGTATGACATCAGCCCCCATGACAGGCCGACACCAAAACCGCACAGCAAAGTGTTTCCCGCGACGTTTTCACGATTATAGCAGAGGGTCAGTGGAATAGAGGCAGAGGAAGTATTGCCGTAATGGTCAATGGAAATAAGGTGTTTGGCAAAGGGGAATCCTGTCAGCATGGCAATTTGCTTGAGGATAAACTTGTTTGCCTGATGAAAGGCAAAATGAGCAAAGTCGGCAAGGTTTTGTTTTGATACATCACAGAATTCTTTTATTGCGGCCGGGATAACATTGATCGTAAAATCGAACACGTCAGCGCCGTCCATGTGCAGGAACGAATCATCCAGCGACTTGCCGCAGATGTGTTTCCCCATGCCCCCGCCGCCGGCGCGAATCACGGCTGCCCCTTTGCCATCAGAACCAAGAAGAAAAGGGAGAGCCTGTCCATCCGTATTGCGTTCAATAACAGCAGCAAAGCCGGCGTCTCCGAAAAGCATGGCATTCGCATGATCACCGGGGGCCAGAATGGACGTTAAACAATCCCCGCCGGTCAGGAGAATCTGCCGACAGCCACCGGAAACAAGCATGCCGGCAGCAACATAAAGCCCATAGGTGAAACCGGAACAACCCAGATTGATGTCAAAAGCTGCACATTCAGAGCGCAGTCCCAAATCACCATGCAAGGCGCAGGCCGTTGCCGGCAGACGATAGTCAGGTGTTTGTGAAACGAAGAGACAGGCATCAACGGTCTCCGCTGTCCAGGCGCCGGCCTCATGCAAGTCATGGCAGGACGCCAAAGCCAGCGTCCTGGTGGTAGCGGTTCGGCAATGATAGCGCTCAAGAACCCCCACCATCTTTTCAAATTTGCGCACATTTTCCGCGCCTTGAAAGGGGACAAAGTGAGCATTGTCAACCATCGTTTCAGGAACCGCTACGGAAATAGCGCGTATCCGAATGCCAGGAAACGTACCCGTCAATGCCATCGTGCTGCTCCCTTGCTACTTCTATTCAGAGATAGGCGAGCAAATCTCCAACGGTGACCAAAGCGCGCACCTGGTCGCCGTTCAAATTTTTCCCATGAGCTTTTGACAGAGCCATTACGCTTAACATCGTCATGGAATCCCAGCCTATATCCTTGAGAATGGTCTCCTTTGTCAGGGAACTGGCATCTGTTTCAAAAATGTCAGCAAGAGCTTCAATGTTTTCCTTTTCCGTCATGATTGGATTTTCCTTTCTGTAATTAATGCGACCGCACTCAACAAAAGAAGGACAAGTTATCGAGAAAAGTGAGCGAGATTTAACTATACCTTGAAACGTCATGCATACAAACTCGACGGGTTGACCTCTTTCTGCAAAGAAGGGGCGTTTTTCGGTATGCTACAGGCAATACTCCCCGTCATACGGACCAAAAAACCAGCCTTCTTGTGAGGTTATTGCCTTACGCAGACATTCAGCTGTCTCCGGGCGCCGGGCAATCCAAATATATGGGTTGTAGCCCCGTTGTATTTTGAATGGGAAAAGACGTCTGATAAGGGGTTGGATACGGTCTGGAAATCCGGTAATTTCCAAGGTAATCGCCCCGGCTTGGCGGCGTAGAAAGTTCTTTGCTCCTTTCAGAAGAAGTTCCAGACGTTCCGGGTTGTTGTCAAGGGCAATAAGATCATAGACTCGCCAGCGTCTGGGAGAGTCCGGCAGACGGTGAAGAGCAATATATCCCTCAATTATTTTGTTCCGGCGAAGGCTTAGAAATACGGTTTTACGTTTGGAAATATCTGCTTCAAAAAGCCATTTTAATTCGGCAGGTGTACGCGAAAGGACGAGTCCCTGATTGGTGGCGAGATAGGTTTCCCAGAAGGCAGCCAATGCAGGCAAATCCAGCATGGCATCATGATGAACTTCAAGTTCCCCACATTTGGCGAAAAAGGCATCAGGGGAGGGCGGACGATAATCCGGGGCAGGGGGCTGCGGGCGCTTTAACAGCTTGCGCCAAGCTACAAGAGAGGCAAAAAGCAGTGGCTTCAAAATTGCATAGCGCGTCGTTTCCCAGGAAGCCGGGCCACTTGCCCAACCACACTGGCGGGCAAGGGCCGCCACGCGGTAAATGCACGTGTTGCCGAGCATGAGGTCCGATTGATTGCCGCCTGATTTCACGAGATCAAAGACGTCAAGGAGGTACTCGGGCGGACATCCTGCCGCCGACTTCGAAAAAAACGCCCCGACGGAAACTTCATAGCTTTTCGAGCCAAGCCAGGCACGTTTGGCAAGCATCGCCGAGAAACAGACAGCCTTGCCGCCGACCAGCACGACATCTCCCGCTGCCGGCCGTTCTGCCCGCAAGGGATTTTCAAGAATACGTTGCACAATAGCGACGTCATTCTCCGCAAAACGTTCTCGTATCAGAGCTAAAACGGGCTCAAGTGTCTTTTCTGTGTAAGTTGTATATTCTATGCTGTTATCTTCCATGAGAAATTACCTTCATATAAAATGGTATGGAAGACCAAGTTCTTTTTGCGCCGATCTGTCGTTACACGATATTTTTAATTTTCGCTCCATTTAATGACCGTTGCGGCCCAGGAAAGCCCAACTCCAAACCCCATAAGAACAATTTTCATGCCTGTCTTCAGTTGTCCACTCGTTTCGAGTTGTGAGAGCGCAATAGGAATTGTCGAGGAGACCGTATTGCCGATTGTTTCAAGATTAACGTAATAACGTTCCTTGGGGAGTTGATTTACCTTGCGAATGGTATCCAACATAAACTTATTCGCCTGGTGGAAGACATAGAGATCAACATCCTCGCGGGTCATACTGTTTGCCGCCAGCACTGCATCCAAGGTTTTCGGAACGATTTCCAAGGTGAAATTGAAAATATCAGGCCCGTCCATAAATAAATGTCCATTCCGGACAATCAATTTCTCCGCTCCGGCTCCGTCGGTGCCAAATGAAAATGCACCGATTGCTTTGCCATCTGCCTCATCCAGGAAGGTTGCGGCAGCGCCGTCACCGAAAATTGCCCGTGTTGATTTATCTTCCTTCGCCAGATATTTAGTATATGTTTCGCTGGTCACCAACAGAACATTTTTAACGAGGCCACTATTCAGAAGGCCCTTGGCAATGGAAAGACCATAGACGTAGCCGGAACAACCTTGATCAATCGTAATGGCGCCACAGGTATTGGGCAAACCCAGACGCTCCTGGAGAAGACAAGACGTTGATGGGAGTGGATATAAAGATGATTGCGTGCAGAGCACGAGAAAATTGATTGAGGAAGGATCAATATTGTATTTAGAAAAAAGTCGTTTGGCGGCCAGCTCGGCAAGATCAAGTGCCGTCTCGTTTTCCGAAGCGATACGCCGCGAAGCAATACCCGTTTTAGCAAAAATTTTCTCAGCGGTCCACTCCGGGAACTCTTTGATGAGTTCTTGATTGCTCAATTCCAGAGCAGGCAAAAAACAGGCGATTTTCATTATACTTTTCCTAAAATGGTGCGCCTGGTCAGAGCAACATAGGGGAGCTGCGTGGCCTGCGGAAATTCCGAAAGGGCCAGGCGAGGAATAAAGAAGGGATCGGTTTGCCGCGTCAGGACATCGGGGACTGTGATTGCAGCAGAGACAAAACCAAAGTCGCTAAGGGCAGGGCCGAATTTTTCAGCTGTTGGGATGCCGCGGCCATAGGGAAAAGCGAAATGCCGTGGCTTGACGCCGACTTCGGCAAGAAGTTGCAGGCATTTCTTGACATCGGCGCGAAAGTCTTCGTCCGTGAAGTTCTCACAGGCAAAGTGGCTGTGCGTATGACAACCTAGAGACAACAGAGGCTCGCTGGTATAATCAGGCAACTTTTCAACGGGGAGGAATTTTCCGGCAGAAACAGAACGAAGCACTTCGAGCGGACGGCGGAAAAAAGTTACCAGATCATCATTGATTTTCTGGAAAGAGCGTTTCTGAATCCACCATCGCGCCTGCCGGAAAGCCTCCTCTTTTTCTGCTATTGTCTTGGTTGGGAAGATACGCCCATCTGGCAGGCTGATTTCTTGTTTTGTAAGAACATCTTGCTCCAGGACATCCCACCAGGCGATGGTTTCACCCGACATGAGGCCAGTGGCAAGATTAACGCAAAGCGGGGCATTATGCGCCTTCATTATCGGCAAAGCGACCTCGAAATTATCGAGATAACCATCGTCTCCGGTGAATGCCAGACACTTTGCCAGCTTTTTTTGGGCAGCGAGGGTTTCAATGATTTCGTCCATGCTGACAAAGGTAAACCCCTTCTTTTTGGCCGCAGTCAAAAATTGGTCAAGACATTCAGGTGACGTTCGTAGGGATTGATTATCTTCAATGCCATTTGGTTCCACATAAGAAATGGAATGAATCATCATGACTGCGCCAAAATCACGGATGCAATCCCAGAGTGGCTCCCAGCAAGGCGCATAGACAACCGCACGCACAAGTTGCTTCAGGGTATTTTTGATATTTTTCCCCATTATTGGCATTCTTTTCGCAAATTTTGATCGGACTGCCGGTTTTTAGTCCACGCGCCAACGGCAAAACATATTGTGTGTCCCGGCAAAGACAATCACCCTTTTCTTAAATTCGGGGTGGACAGGGTAAGCGGTCACCCATTGATAATTGACCATTTTCTATTGCCATTGGTTTTCAGCGCCGAAGGCGCGGCCTAAGATAGCCCAGGGCAAGCGAAAATGGTCAATTATCAATGGGTGA
>JAAZKQ010000407.1 GCA_012799755.1 Lentisphaerota bacterium
AAGGGACGATGTCCCTTTCCTTCCCCTCGCAAACCTAACTATACTTTTGGCTTTTCCTCAACCAGCGAGCATGCCTTTGGCCAGCTGCTCGGCGACATCGCGCTTACCGAGGCAGCGCACGAGTTCCAAAGCGAATTCCAGTGACGCGCCGGGGCCGCAGCCAGTGACAATGCGCCGGTCTCTTTCGACGCGCTTGCCGCTGTATTTCCCGCCGATTTTCTGCTCGAAGGACGGATAGCAGGTGTATGTGTGGTCGGCAAGCACTCCGGCCGTCTGCAGCACCAGCGGCGCCGCACAGAGGGCCGTGGCCCAGCCGCCTTGGTCATGGACGACTTTGAGCAGCGAACAGACGGCCGTGCTGGCCGCCAGATTGGTCGCGCCGGGCAGACCGCCGGGAAGAATGACCATCTGCAAAGTTTCAGCTTTCAGGTCGCTCACATCGCAGTCGCAGACAATGGGAATGCCGTGAGCGCCGACGACCGTGCCTTTGTTGCCGCCAACGGCGGCGACTTTCACGGTGAAACCGGCGCGACGCAGGACGTCTATCGGCGTCACCGCCTCTATTTCCTCAAATCCCGGTGCCAACAGCAAGGCAATGGCTTTTTCCGACATGGCAAGGTCCTCCTTGATTCTAAGATGTTTTTGCCGGCGCCGCGGGACCGCAATCCTGCCGGCCAACGCAACGCTTCAGCTCGCGCGGGGATTATTTCACGGGACGAACGAGTACCCGCAGGCGCTTGACGCGGTACTCCCTGGCGTTGGCGTGGAAAGTCCAGTCGCGGGTGCGCTTGGTATTCTCCCTATCGGCCCGAACCGGGCTGTTGCCAATGCCCAAATCAGCGTAGTTGCCCGAGCGCATGGCATTGTAGGCGAAGATGGTCTGCTTGGCGGCATAGTTGTGCACCTGCATGGCGCCATGGCCAACCGGCACGCTTAGGGACACTTGGTCGCCAAAATCCCACACATCATTGGACGCATTGGGAATGTTCGAGGCGTTGGCCGGGCCGTAGTTGTTCGGGTAGAACTCGATGCAGCCGCTGTCCTGCAACATCTCGCCATTGACGATGCCGTCAACATTGGATATCACCGTCAGGTTGTTGACTTTCAGCGTGAAGTTGGCCTTGTTGTCGGGCGTCGGCACGCCGATCAGATTGATATCGTCGGTAAAGGCATCCATGGACACATAGGCGTAGTTGACGCCGCCCACGGCCTTTTGCAGCTCCAGGAAATAGGCCACGCGGTCGAACTTCCCGGTGAAGTTCTTGGATTCATCGTGGTCATAGACGATTTTGTTGCCGCCTTTGCCGATCTCGAGGTCATAGATCAGCTGGTAGTCCTTGGCTTCGGCTATCTTGAGGGCCAAGTAGTCAATCTTGGGCACTTCACCGGCGCGGAATGCGGAAGCGGGCAGTCCGGCAGCATTGACCAAGTTCGGGACGGAGTATTTGTGCCAGCTGAAGCGCATGGCGCAGGGCCCCTTGACTTCCGGGTGGCTGAGCACGACGCTCCGGCCATCAATCACGGCGTTGGCAACCGTGAAGTCGTTTTCCGGCCCGGCAATCTCGAAACAGTTCGGCGCCTGGCCATCGCGGGTGCTGAGGCCATCGGCGTTCTTGAAGAACACGCGGATGGCGTTGTCTTCGATAGCCATGCGCTCAAAAGTCGGCCCGGAATAGACGACGTTGGTCATGCCGTAGGTCCTGGCCATGGCGATCAGGGCGAGGCGTTTGCCCACATCCTGCTTGTTGCGGGGATGGATGTCCGTCGCCTCGCCAATGTCATTGATGACGGCCATGCCGACGCCAGGGATCTTCTCGCAGGCGGCCTGGGCTTCCCAAATCCTCCCCATGATTTCGGAATCCTTCTGGGGATCGCCGTAGTTATAGGGTGCTAGCTGGACAAAATAGAATGGGAAGTCGCCCTGCTGCCAGATTTCACGCCAGCCCTGCACCAGCGCCTTCTTCTTTTCGTAGTACATCATGCCGTCGCCAAGGTTGGATTCGCCCTGATACCACAGCGCGCCGCGAATGGCGTAAGGCACCAAGGGACTGATCATGGCGTTATACAAGGTCGCCGGCTGCTGTTGCGGACTCGCACTCAGGTGATAGGGCCGCAGCGCCTCGGGATAGGCCGGCGCCGGCTTCAGCAAGCTCTGGTCTTGCAATGAGCTGCGGGCTTCCGCCGTCCAAGCCTGCAACTCGGCCAGATATTTGTTCAAGGTCTCTTTGTAGGGCCCGCTGGTGGGGTCTTTGAGGATGAGCTTATCGTTGATGTCCTTGAGTGCCGGCACGCCTGCGAAACCCACCGGCGGCGTCCACGGCTCAATGCGGGTGCCGCCCCATGACGAATTGATCAAGCCGATGGCTATGCCCGGCAACGCGTCCTTGAGCTCACGCGCAAAGAAATAGCCCGCCGCCGTGAAAGCGCCGACCGTTTCCGGCCCGCAGACCTGCCATTCGGCCTTGACGTCCTCTTCAGGGAAGCCCGCCGTCGCCTTGCCGATCTTGACCTGGCGGATGTGGCCATTCGCCGCCGCCGCCAGTTTCTCATTCTCAAAGTCGTTGGAACTCCGCACGGTCCACTCCATGTTGGACTGGCCGGAGCACAGCCACACCTCACCGACCATGACGTCATTCAGGGTGATGCTGTTTTTCCCGCTGACAACGAGGGTGTATGGCCCCCCGCCGGCAAGGCGGGCAAACGCAGCTGCCATTTGCCGTTCGCGGCGGTCGTGGTTTCGCCCTTGGCCTCGCCCAGGCTGACGGTGACGGCCTCGCCCGCATCCGCCCAGCCCCAGATTGGTATGGCCATTTCACGCTGAAAAACCATGTGGTCAGAATAGAATCCCGGCAGGCGCAGATCCGCCCACGCGGCAGCGCAAACAACCGTCAAAATCAACATACTGCGCCGAAGACTCGCAACGATGGATTTGTTCATGTTCGCTCCTCTGAAATGGGTTGCACGAAGAAAACACTGAAACAGCACATTCCAACATAACCCGCCAACAGCGTTTGGCTACGGCCACAAAGCCCAAAATGCGGAAGACGAGTAACCGGTTACCGATTGATATTGGTCGTGCCGGTGGTCGTTTTTTGCTGTTGTGCCTTTACAAGGCACTGCCTCGTGGAGAGCTCGCCACCCCAGCCTGAAGGCTGGGGTTAAGCATGGTTAAGCGCCTACGGCGCCAAGTTGTCCATTTGCTGACATCTTGGCCCACAATATCAATCGGTGACCGCTTACGAAGACGAGGCGAACGGGCGGATAGCATGGGAGAAGTATGGGACGTATGGGACTCAGAGGACGTATGAGACGTATGTGCTTGGCAAGCGGGGTCAAGTTATTTGTCCTATTTGTCCTATTTGTCCCATGCACCATTTGCAGGATGAACGGCACAAAAAGCGTGCCGTTACTTTTTCCAGTTACATTTTTGACATTTTGGCAACTTGAAAAAGTCAACGCATGTTTGCAGAACTAAACGCACTTCGTGCGTAAATTCGTTGCGTTTAGTTCTGCAAAACGTGCATTTACTTCTGCAAGGCTTTTTTTGAGATGGATGACGGCG
>JAAZKQ010000408.1 GCA_012799755.1 Lentisphaerota bacterium
AGATGAGCCTCTACAAATGCGTTTGAAGAGGAAAAAGCACACTGGCTCATTCGCAGGATTAAACGCACACCTCGCAATTTGCAGAATTAACGGCACAAAAAGTGTGCGTTTAAGTTTTCCAGTTACACGCTTACGAAAAATTCTATTTTAGCGGTTGCATCATGATGGCGCTTGCATATATTTATTGACTCGCCTTGTCATCTCTCTGTAGAGCGCCGGTTTGCGCTTTGCCGGGTTTAGTGAGAGTAAACAACAGTGGTAGCATCCCCGAAACAACAGCAACTATGAGTAAGAACAACATCAATCTGGAAAACATGCCGTCCATGGAAGAACTCCTTGGTGGGCAGACTAACATGAATTTTCAGGAGAACAGCCTGGTCAAGGGCCGGGTTGCTGAAAAGACTGAGAAGGGCGTCCTGCTGGACATTGGCTATAAGGCCGAAGCGCTGGTGGATCGTCAGGAAATCAAGAACTGGGATACGATCCAGATTGGTGACGAGCTGGAAGTCTATCTTGAGCAGATTGAAGACGATGAGAACATTCCGGTGGTGAGCATTCACAAGGCCGAATTGCAGCGGGCTTGGGATGAGATTGTCGCCAACTATGAAGAAGGCGGCCTGATCAAGGGCACGATTCGCAACCGCGTCAAGGGCGGCTTGATTGTTGACGTCGGCGTCGAGGCATTTCTGCCTGGCTCACAGGTTGATCTGGGGCCTGCGCGCAATTTGGACGATTACGTCGGCAAGCAGGAAGAATTCAAGATATTGAAGATCAACGCCGAGCGTCGCAATATCGTGCTGTCTCGCCGCGAATTACTTGAGGCGGCTCGTGCCGAACAACGGGCGAAGTTGCTGGAAGAGTTGATTCCCAAGCAGATTCGCAGCGGTGTGGTCAAGAACATCACCGAGTTCGGCGCCTTTGTGGACCTTAACGGCATGGACGGCTTTCTGCACATCACCGACATGAGCTGGGGTCGCGTTTCGCACCCGAGCGAGGTGGTCAAAGTCGGCGAGGAAATTGAAGTGATGATTTTGGAAGTTGACCGCGAGCGTCAGCGGGTTTCCTTGGGCCTGAAGCAGAAGGAGGGGAATCCTTGGGACACTGTGGACGTCAAATATCCCAAGGACTCGCGCATCAAGGGCCGTGTGGTCAATGTCATGCCTTACGGCGCCTTTGTGGAGCTGGAAGAGGGCATTGAGGGCCTGATTCACGTGTCTGAGATGTCATGGACGAAGAAGGTCAACCGCGCCAGCGACATTCTGCACGAAGGTGACGAGGTTGAGGCAGTGGTGCTGGACGTGAACAAGGAGGATCGCAAGATTTCCCTCGGTCTGCGCCAGACCCAGCCGAATCCTTGGGAAGTGATCAAGGAACGTTATCCCAAGGGTACCCGAATCAAGGGCAAGGTGCGGAACATGACAGGTTATGGGGCCTTTGTGCAGATTCAGGACGATATTGACGGAATGATCCACGTGTCCGACATGTCTTGGATCCGCAAGATCAACCATCCGAGCGAAGTGCTGCAGAAGGGCATGGAGGTCGAGGCGGTGATTCTTGATGTTGACGCCGAGCATCAGCGCATATCCTTGAGCATGAAGAAGCTGACGGACGATCCGTGGCAGACGATTCAGAACAAGTATCAGGTCGGCGATATCGTTGAGGGCAAGATCACCAAACTGGCGTCCTTTGGCGCCTTTGTGGAACTGGAAGGCGGCATTGATGGCCTGATTCACATTTCCGAGCTCAGCGACGAGCGGGTGAACCGCGTGAAGGACGTGGTGCAAGTTGGCGACACGGTGAAGGCGCGGGTGAAGAACATCAATGTTGATGAGCGTCGCATTGGCCTGAGCATGAAGGATGCGGTTGAGGGGGCCGAGGTGCCGACCTCGCTGGCCGCCTTGCACAGCGGCTCCAGCGATGATCTGGGCGGCATCGGCGGCATGCTCGCTGATGCTTTCCAGCGCGCAGAGGAAGAGGCCCAGGAAGAGACTGACAAGGCAGCGGACTCAACGGCAGCCGATGAGGACGAGCAAGCCTGAGTCAGAGTTGTTCAGCCCGGCGACACCCGGGGCAATGTTTGACCAAGAGTGTCCCGGGCGCGCTGCAAGCGCATGGCTTGCCGTTTGGAACAGCGTGAAAAAATGGCAAAAACTGCGAAATGCGGTTGACAGCCTTGCATGGCCGAGCTAAAGTATCGTTTCTGCAAAAGTCATCGGGAGTGCTTTTCAGGATTGCCCACGTAGCTCAGTTGGTAGAGCGCATCCTTGGTAAGGATGAGGTCATCGGTTCGATTCCGATCGTGGGCTCCAGAGTGTTGAATTAGCCGCCTGGGGCGGCCACGCAGTCATGCAGGCGTGGTTGTGGCGAAGGGCTGAGTTTTTTGTTTTTTTGTTTTTGATTCGGTAGCAAAGAAGAAGAAGAGTGGCAGTGCTTAGAGAAAAGAGCACTGCCCAAGTCCCCAAGCAGAAGGATAAAGGACAATGGCGAAAGAAACATTTAAACGCGATAAACCCCACGTCAACGTCGGTACCATCGGCCACGTCGATCACGGCAAAACCACCCTCACTGCCGCCATCACCATGAGGCAGGCGAAGAAGTACGGCGGCGATGTCCGCAGCTATGCTGAAATTGACAATGCACCGGAAGAGCGTGAGCGTGGCATTACCATCAACACCTCTCACGTCGAATATCAGAGCGAGAAGCGTCACTACGCTCACGTTGACTGCCCCGGCCACGCCGACTACATCAAGAACATGATCACCGGCGCTGCCCAGATGGACGGCGCCATCCTGGTTATCGCCGCCACCGACGGCCCGATGGCTCAGACCCGTGAGCACATCCTCCTGGCTCGTCAGGTCGGCGTTCCGGCCATTGTTGTGTTTATCAACAAGTGCGACCAGGTTGATGACGAAGAGCTGCTTGATCTGGTTGAGATGGAAGTCCGCGAGCTGCTCAGCAACTACGAATTCCCCGGCGATGACATTCCGGTCATCCGCGGTTCCGCTCTGAAAGCCTGTGAGGCACTTCAGGCCACGGGCGACCCCGATGCGGCTGACTGCAAGTGCATTGCTGACCTGATTGACGCAGTTGACAACTATATTCCGGACCCGGTTCGTCCTCTGGATCAGCCCTTCCTGATGCCCATCGAAGACGTGTTCTCAATTGAAGGCCGCGGCACGGTCGTCACAGGTCGCGTTGAGCGCGGTCTCGTCAAGGTTGGTCAGGAAGTCAGCATCATTGGCATCAGGGACACGGTCAAGACGACGGTTACCGGCGTTGAGATGTTCCGCAAGCTGCTTGATCAGGGCCAGGCCGGCGACAACGTGGGCTGCCTGCTCCGCGGCATCAAGAAAGAAGACGTCGAGCGTGGTCAGGTTCTGGCTGTTCCCAACAGCATCACCCCGCACACCAAGTTCAAAGCTGAGGTGTACGTGCTGAGCAAGGAAGAAGGCGGTCGCCACACTCCGTTCATGGATGGTTACCGTCCTCAGTTCTACTTCCGCACGACGGACGTCACGGGCGTTTGCAAACTGCCCGAAGGCGTGCAGATGGTCATGCCTGGTGACAACGTCAGCATGGAAGTTGACCTGATTGTTCCGATCGCCATGGAGAAGGGGTTGCGTTTCGCCATTCGCGAAGGCGGCCGCACGGTTGGCGCGGGGCGCGTATCCGACATCATTGAATAATGTGAGTAGGATGAGCCGGCACAAGGCAGGCTGTAGCCGCCCGTGTGCCGGCCATTTTCACCGAGGTTATCCCGATGCAAGAAATAATCATCTTGGCCTGCACCGAGTGCAAGCGGCGGAACTATACATCGACCAAAAACAAGCGCAATACGCCTGGTCGTCTGGAAAAGAAGAAGTACTGCCCCTTTGAACGGAAGCACACCGTGCATCGTGAAACGCGCTGATAGGCGTGCTTGACGCCTTGCGGAAGCTGCCCGGGGCGGCTCTTGGCAGAGCAATGTTTTCAAGCAGGTGAGTAGCTCAATTGGTAGAGCGGCGGTCTCCAAAACCGCAGGTCGCAGGTTCGATCCCTGTCTCACCTGCCAATTTATATCCAGGCAAGAGTCTAAGATGTTGCATTGCCGGCAGTGCCGTTTATCAAGGAACTACTAAGAGAAGCGCGATGGCTCCCACAGCTGCCGAGTGGTAAAGCCTCCTGTATATATTTTTGGGAAAGTCAGCTACAGATGAAAAACCCTATTGTCGCCATTCAGAAACTCTACAACGAGACGGTGAGCGAGTTGAAAAAGTGCTCTTGGCCGACGCGGCGGGAGCTTTACGACTCAACGATAGTAGTGGTTTCATCTCTGATTATTCTGACTCTGTTCGTATCGGTAGTGGATTGGCTGTGCGAGGTCGCGGTGCGCTTTATCACCGGCAGTATGTAAGCAGACGAGTAGGATGGCGCGAGTGTTCGCAAGCGAACGCGGTGGCCAGCGAAGGATCATTTAGGATATGGATGAACTGCCAAGCAAAGCGCGATGGTATGTGATGCAGGTGATGTCCGGCCAAGAAAACCGGGTTCTCAAAAGCATTGAGCATCGCTGTCGGCAAGCCCAGGCTGATGGCATTGAGAATGGCATCCAGGAAGTGATCATTCCGACCAAGAAGGTCGAAGAGCGTCGCAACGGCAAGCGGGTTATCAGCGAGCGCAAGCTGTTTCCCGGTTATGTCTTATTGCATGCCGAGATTTACGACGATAATGACCAGCTCAGGCCGGAAACCTGGGGTTTTATCAAGGAAACCCAGGGCGTTATTGGTTTGATTGGCGGTGACCGCCCTGTCCCTCTGACTGAGCAAGAAGTTGATGACATGATTCCGAAGGAGGGCGAGGAGAGCGAGTTGACGACGCCTGAGCGTCCCACTCTTCCCCCAGTCGGGTCACGCGTCAAGGTCACCAGCGGGCCTTTCGAAGGGTTTGATGGTTTGGTGGAAAGCGCGGACGAGGTTCGCCAGCGGCTGACCGTCTCCGTCAGCATCTTTGGCCGCTCGACTCCTGTTGAAGTGGAGTCGTGGCAGGTCGAAATACCGGAAGAATAATGACTTGGGCTTGCCTGTTCGCTGCGAAGCGATGGTGTTGACGTCACCGGGCGAGCTCTGAAGATTTTGGCAGGTCGGTGGGCATCTGACGACCAGATGTCTGCCGGGAAATGGAACCTGTAGGACACGATATTTGGGAGAACGCCTGCCAGTTCTGACCAAAATCGTGGTGAAAGAGGACCTATGGCAAAGAAAGTCGTCGGTGAAGTGCGCTTGCAGATTCCCGCTGGCGCCGCCAATCCCGCTCCGCCCGTCGGGCCGAGCCTGGGTCAGGCTGGCGTCAACATCATGGAATTCTGTAAGCAGTTCAACGCTGCGACCCAAGCCCAGGCGGGATTAGTCATCCCGGTCGTCATTACGGTCTACCAGGATCGTTCTTTCACGTTCATCACCAAGTCTCCACCGGCGGCTGTTCTGCTGAAGAAGGCTGCCAACATCGCGTCCGGCGCTCAAACTGCCGGTCGTGAAACGGTTGCCAAGGTAAGCCGCAAGGACCTTGAGCAGATCGCGGAGACTAAAAAGGCTGATTTGAACGCGAGAAGCCTGGATGCCGCAGTGAAGATCATTGCTGGGACAGCGCGCAGCATGGGAATCGAGGTGGACGATGAAGAGAAGTAAACTTTATCGTGCCCGGTTGCAGGCGTTCAAGCGGCAGGATTACTATCCTCTGGAAGAGGGTATCCGGCTCTTGAAGAGCATGCCCACCACCAAATTTGACGAGACGGTTGAGCTAGCTTTCCGTCTTGGCATCGACCCCCGCCAGTCAGACCAGATCGTGCGTGGCGCAATGGTGCTTCCTCAAGGCACCGGCAAAACCCAGCGCGTGGTGGTGGTTGCGGAGGGTGAATTCGCGCAGAAGGCGAAGGACGCCGGCGCAGACGAAGTGGGTTATGAGGAACTACTTCAGCGAATCAAAGGCGGATGGCTGGATTTTGACGTACTGATCGCGACGCCATCGGCGATGAAAGAGGTTCGGACGCTTGGTCGGGTACTTGGTCCGCGCGGCTTGATGCCGAATCCCAAGACCGGCACGGTGACCGAAGACACTGCCAGTGCCGTGAAGGATGCGAAAGCGGGCCGGATTGAATATCGCTGCGACCGTGCCGGTTGCGTGATGATGCCGATTGGCAAGTTGTCATTCAGCGCGGAAGCGCTGCTTGAGAATGCCAACGCGGTCATATCCGCCATCCTCCGTGCAAAGCCATCGGCCGCCAAGGGTGTCTATATGCAGTCTTGCACCCTGAGCGCGACGATGAGCCCTGGGATCCGTCTCGACATCAAAGCAGCTGTAAAGGCGTAAGACCATGAGAGCCGAAAAAAAGCAAATGGTACAGGACCTGAAGACGCTGCTTTCCGAGCGGCAGCTGGTTCTGATCAGTTACAAAGGCCTTAAGGCCAATGTCTTCAACGAGTTTCGCGGCAAGCTTGCCTCTCTTGACGCTGAATGCCGTGTTGTTCCCAACACGCTTTTGCGCATTGCAGCGCGTGAATTGGGGATGGATGAGCTGGCCGGGGCGATTGTGTCCGGTGATACGGCGATGGTGAGCGGCGCCGGTGATCCCGTGGCCATGGTCAAGACGGTATTGGAGTTTGCCAAGGGCAAAGACCAAGTGTCCGTGAAGTTTTCGTACATTGAGAACGCTCTGTTGAGTGAGAGCGACACCAAGGCTCTTGCTGATTTGCCTCCTCGCGAGGTATTGCTGGCGCAATTGCTTGGCGTGCTCCAGGCGCCCGGCAGCCAGCTGGTTCGTGTGCTCAATGCCAAGGTGGCCAGTATTGTGTATGTGTTGGATGCTTTCTGCAAAAAGAACGAGCAGGTAGCTTAATAAACGGAGGTTATTGCCATGTCCGACGAGAGCAAAGTTGTTGTTGATGAGAAGATGGAACAGTTCATCTCTTACATTGAGGGTCTCACCGTTCTGGAAGTGTCCAAGCTGGTGAAGGCTTTGGAAGAGCGCCTTGGGGTGAGCGCAGCGGCGCCTGTCGCCGTCGCTGCTGCCGGCCCGGCCGCAGCGGCCGCTGCTCCGGTTGAAGAGAAGACTGAGTTTGATGTCGTCCTGCTTGAAGCCGGCGCCAACAAGATCGCCGTGATCAAGGAAGTGCGCACGATTACCGGCCTTGGCCTGAAAGAGGCGAAGGACTTGGTGACTGAGGCACCGAAGCCCGTCAAGACCGCCGTGAGCAAGGAAGAGGCTCAGCAGATCAAGACGAAGCTGGAAGAAGCCGGCGCTAAGGTCGAAGTGAAATAAGTGTCATTCGGCGATAGCCGGAATGCATGATAAGACAGCCGGGGTCTGGCGTGTACAGGCCTCGGGTGTCTTTTGGGGTTTTCAGGCATTGTGCTTGGCGGCAAGGGGGGGGGCTGCCGGTCGCGATGTGTTTAGGGATGGCGCTGGTACGAGTCAGTGGCGCAGAGAGCAGGGCTGCGTGGTGGACAGTATTGACGCTTGGGGTGAGAATGACGACGCGGGACATGTCAGTGGCGCGAGCTTGGCTTGCGCGGTGGACAGCCGGGTCTTTGTGGGAAATGGCAGAGGTGGTGGCAGCGCCAGCGGCATGGCGGTGATTTTGCAGTGGGCCTGCCCGTCACCTGTATTTGTCGCGGTCGCGAGCATGAGCTCTCGGCACTTTCCTCCCAAAGATGCGCATACGGGGCGCGACTTCTTGCCCGAGGCGCCAAAGCAGTAACGTACAAAGCGGAAGGCGAGCATGTCAGAACGCATTGATTTTGGTCGTTTACACGACGTCATTGATATTCCCGACCTGATTGAAATCCAGACAAAATCCTATGCGGATTTTTTGCAGCTGGACGTCCCTGCCGACAAGCGGCTGAATCAGGGCTTGGAAGAGGCTTTTCGGGATATTTTTCCTGAAAAGGAACAGAGCACGACGGAGACGCATTGCGGTCTTGAGTTTATTCGTTATGAGATAGGCGAACCGAAGGTCGCGCTGGTGGATTGCCTGAAAGATGGCGGGACTTACCAGGGCGCCCTGAACGTGGTTTTTCGCATGCGCAGCGCGAACAACCGCGAGACCCGGGAAGAGAAGATTTATCTGGGCGATTTGCCGTTGATGACGGAGCGTGGCTCCTTTGTCATCAATGGCGCCGAGCGGGTGATTGTCAGCCAGCTGCATCGTTCGCCGGGCGTGTGTTTTGAAGCGACCCGTCATGCCAGCAACAAGACGCTGTTCTCCTACAAGATCATCGCCGATCACGGCTCTTGGCTGGAAGTCCAGTTTGATATCAACGACTACATCTACATCTATCTGGACCGCAAGCGCCGGCGCCGGAAGTTTTTGATTTGCACCTTCCTGCGGGCTTTCGGTTTTGACGGCTACCGTGAGATTCTCGACATGATCTATGGCGTTGAGGACGTTACGGTCAACAAACTGATGAAAGAGGTGGACCCCTCCCTGCTGTACACGGCGGAAGCGATTGCCGACCCGAATGACGAAACGACGCCGCTGGTGCCGGAGCTGGAGTCCTTGAATGAGGAAATCTTGGAAACGCTGAAAGCCAATGGCATCAAGAAGATCGCAGTAGTGCGTACGGCTGAGCTCGGCGACTACTTTATCCGCTGCTTGCAGAAGGAGGCGGAGCTGAGCAAGAACAATGCCTTTGATCTGCGGACGACGGAAGGGGCGCAAAAAGAGATTTACCGTCGCATGCGACCGACGGATCCGCCATCACTGGCGAATGCCCGCACGCTTTTCCGGCGTTTGTTTGAGGGTCCTCGGCGTTACGACCTCGGGCTTGTCGGTCGCCTCAAGATGAACCAACGCTTGAACATTGATGTGCCGGCCGACGTGCGGGTGTTGACGAAGTACGACGTGGCGGCGGCGACGGCTTATCTGATGCGGCTGCGCAAGACAAATGGTCCGGTTGATGACATTGATCACCTTGGTCGTCGGCGGGTGCGGACAGTTGGCGAATTGCTGCAGAATCAGTGTCGCATCGGCCTGACGCGGACGGCCAATCTTATTCGCGAGCGACTGAGCTCCACTGACAGCGCTGAAGATCTCAGCATTGCCAAGCTGGTGAATACGAAAGCGATGGCCAGCGTCATCCGCGATTTCTTCGGACGTAACCAGCTGAGCCAGTTTATGGACCAGACGAACTGCCTGGCAGAGTTGACGAATAAACGGCGTTTGAGCGCCTTGGGCCCGGGCGGCCTGACACGCGACCGCGCCGGCTTTGACGTTCGTGACGTCCATTCCAGCCATTATGGGCGGGTATGCCCGATTGAGACGCCGGAAGGTCCGAACATCGGTCTTATTTCCTCATTGGCTCTGTACAGCAAGATTGACGAATTTGGCTTCATTGAGACGCCGTACCGCCGCGTGAAGAATGCCACGGTGACCAAGAACGTTGATTATCTTACCGCCGATGAGGAAGAACAATTTGTGATTGCCCAAGCGAATGCGCCGCAGAATAGCAAGGGCGTCTTTGTCAATAATTACGTGTTGGCACGTCAGGGGGGTGATTCCGGCGAGCATGAGCGGGAGAAGGTTGATTACATTGACGTGTCACCAAAGCAGCTAATCAGCGCGGCCGCCGGGCTGATTCCCTTCTTGGAGCACGACGACGCGAACCGGGCGCTGATGGGGGCGAACATGCAGCGTCAGGCGGTGCCTCTGCTGGAGGCCGAGCGGCCCTTGGTCGGCACGGGCCTTGAGCACGTCGTGGCGCGTGATTCCCGCGCCATCGTGATTGCTCGCGAGGATGGCATTGTCGCTTCGGCCAATGCCGAGCGCATTGTGGTCACCAGCGACGGCAAGGAGCCTAACGAGACGAAGCACCCAGAGAAGGTGCAGACTTACCCGCTCTACAAATTCCTGCGTTCCAATGCCTCAACGCTGGTGAACCAGCGCCCGATTGTCCATCGCGGCGACACGGTGAAAAAAGGGCAGACAATCGCCGACGGTGCGTCAACGGACGGGGGCGAGATTGCCCTGGGGCGCAACGTGATGGTTGCCTTCATGCCTTGGCATGGCTATAACTTTGAGGACGCGATTGTCATCAGCGAGCGACTGGTGCAGGAAGATATCTATACCAGCGTGCACGTGAGTTTGGAAGACGTCCAGGCCCGGGATACGAAACTGGGGGCGGAAGAGATCACCAGGGACATCCCGAACGTCGGTGAAGAGGCCTTGCGCAATCTTGATACCGAAGGCGTGGTGCGTATTGGCGCGGAAGTCAAACCCGGTGATATCCTGGTGGGCAAAATCACGCCGAAGTCCGAGACGGAACTGGCTCCTGAAGAACGCCTGCTGAAAGCGATTTTCGGCGAGAAGGCCGCAGACGTCAAGGACAGCTCGCTGCTGGTTTCCGGCGGTTGTTCGGGCATCGTCATGGACGTGCGCATTGAGCGCCGACCGGAGCCTGGCAAACAGAAGAAGACGCGGCAGGAAGTGCGTGCGCTGATCAGGGATACCGAGGCGAAATATCGTGGCGAGCAACAAAGCATCATTGAGGACATGGCGCGCGCGCTGAGTGAGGAATTTCTCGGCCAGAAGTTAAGCTGCACGGTGACACGTCTGGTTGCCCAAGAGCCCGAGGATGTGATACCGGCCGACCGCAAGATCACTCGGGTTATGCTTACCCGTCTGGCCACGTATCACGACAGTTATATCATGCGTGACGGTGAGGAAAAGGCCAAGATCGAGGAAATCGTCAAGCCGTTCCGGGCAAAGTTGCGTGACAACGAGCAATGCCGCAAGGAGGCCATTGACTTGCTGGGCAAGGGCGACGGCGCCGACATGGGCAAGATCAAGTCGGTCAAGGTTTACATCGCCAGCAAGCGCCGTATTGCCATCGGCGACAAGATGGCCGGTCGGCATGGCAACAAGGGTATTGTCGCCAAGATTGTGCCGGTGGCAGACATGCCTTACATGGCAGATGGTACGCCAGTGGACATTGTTCTGAATCCGCTGGGCGTGCCCTCGCGCATGAACGTCGGACAGGTTTTCGAGACGCACGCCGGTTGGGCGGCGAAAGTTCTCGGCATTACGGTGGCGTCGCCGGTATTTGACGGCATTGGCGAGAACAAGATCATTGAGTTGCTTGCTGACGCCCGCAAGATAAAAGTTGAGGAGCAGGGGTGGAAAATCGCCAAGGACGGTCGCGTGCTTGACGAAGAGGGGCGTGATCGCAGTGACTGCTTTATTGGCTTGGACGGCAAGACGCGTCTTTTTGACGGTCGCACCGGCGAGCCCTTTGACCAGCGCGTCATGGTCGGTCAGATTTACATGTTGAAACTGGACCACTTGGTCGCGAACAAGATTCACGCTCGCGCGGTGGGCCCCTACTCGCTGGTGACTCAGCAGCCGCTGGGCGGCAAGGCCCAGCACGGTGGGCAGCGTTTCGGTGAAATGGAAGTGTGGGCGCTGGAGGCTTATGGCGCGGCGCATACCTTGCAGGAAATGCTGACTGTCAAGAGTGACGACGTGGTCGGCCGGACGAAGATTTACGAATCTATCATGCGCGGTGACAACTCGCTGATTGCCGGCACGCCGGAGTCCTTCAACGTCTTGATGAAAGAAATGATGAGTCTGTGTCTGGACGTGCGGGTCCGCCGCAATAAGGGGGTCATGGCCTGAATGAATTAAGTGATGCGGCGCCGACAGCCGTTGGCGTCGCGGTCATGAGCCTTGTTTGCGCAACAGTAACCGAAGCCGGATTTTCAACCTATGGAGGGCTGTTTACTTGGACAGCACATTGAAACAACTTACTGGTATTGAAGCTATGGACGAGACCAGCTGCGTGACCATCGGCATCGCCTCACCTGAGACGATCCGCTCCTGGAGTCACGGCGAGGTCAAAAATCCTGAGACCATCAATTACCGTTCCTTCAAGCCCGAAAAGGGCGGCTTGTTCTGCGAACGCATTTTTGGGCCGACGCATGACTGGGAATGCAATTGCGGCAAGTACAAGCGCGTGAAGCACAAGGGCGTGGTCTGCGACCGATGCGGCGTGGAAGTGACTTTGTCCCGCGTTCGCCGCGAGCGTATGGGCCATCTTGAACTGGCGGTGCCGGTTTCCCACGTGTGGTTCTACAAATGCATGCCGAGTCGGCTTGGTCTGATGCTTGACATGCCCCCGCGGGCGCTGGAAAAAGTCTTGTATTACGAATCCTGGATCGTTACCGACAAGGGCAACACGCCTCTTACGGACCAGCAGCTGCTCAGCGAAGAGGAATATCGCGAAAGCCGCGAGTCGTACGGGGATTCATTCAAGGCCGGCATGGGTGCCGAGGCCGTTGAGGAATTGCTGTCGAAACTCGATCTTGAAGCGATTCGCGAGCAATTGTCTGAAGAGCTGGTCACCACCAGGAGCAAGGCAGTACGAAAGAAGATTGCCAAGCGTGTGCGTTTGGTCGAGGGCTTTCTTGAGAACAAGATGAATCCCTGCTGGATGATTCTGCGTGTTCTGCCGGTCATTCCGCCGGAATTGCGTCCGCTGGTGCCGCTGGAAGGCGGTCGCTTTGCCACCTCCGATCTTAACGATCTCTACCGCCGCGTGATCAACCGGAACAACCGCCTGCGCAATTTGTTGCAACTGAAGACGCCAGAAGTGATCATCCGCAACGAGAAACGCATGTTGCAGGAGGCGGTTGACGCGTTGCTGGATAACGGTCGGCACGGTCGGGCGGTGACCGGCACGGGCAATCGGCCACTGAAGTCCCTCACGGGTATGCTCAAAGGCAAGCAGGGCCGCTTCCGCCAGAATCTTTTGGGCAAGCGCGTTGACTACTCGGGGCGTTCGGTGATCGTTGTCGGTCCCGAACTGCGGATCAACCAGTGCGGTTTGCCCAAGGAGATGGCGCTGGTTCTCTTCGAGCCTTTCATCATGCGGCGTCTGAAAGAGCGCGGCTATGTGCATACCGTTCGCAATGCCAAGAAATGGATTGAACAGCGACGCAAGGAAGTGTGGGATATCCTTGATGAGGTGATCAAGGGGCACCCCATTCTGCTGAACCGCGCGCCGACGCTGCATCGGCTGAGTATTCAAGCCTTTGACCCGATCTTGATTGAAGGACAGGCCATTCGCTTGCATCCGTTGGTCTGTACGGCGTTCAACGCGGACTTTGACGGCGACCAGATGGCCGTGCACGTGCCGCTGTCCAACGAAGCTCAGCTGGAAGCCAAACTGATCATGCTGGCGCCGAACAACATCTTTTCTCCGGCCAGCGGCAAGCCGATCACCACGCCCAGCCAGGATATCACCCTTGGGGTGTATTATCTGTGCTATGAGAACAAGCGTGATAGAGAGGCCTTCCTAAAGGCTCCGGCTACGGAACAGCGCTGGTTCAATGACTACCACGAGCTGCTGCGTGCATACGATGCGAAGACGCTGCGCATTCACGACCATGTCAATATGCGCAATCCCTTCTACGGCAAAGACACCATCTGGGGCGCCGCGGTCAAGAATGAGCGTTTCATTGTCACTACCGTCGGTCGCTGCATCTTCAATGAGATCTGGCCGGAGGATATGGGCTTCTTCAACGGCTCGGTCGGCAAGAGGGAACTCGGCCGGATGATCAAGGATTGCTATGAGACGGTGGGACGCAAGGGCCTCATCGCCGTCTTGGATCGGCTGAAAGACTTGGGCTATGAGTACGCGACTTGGTCGGGTTTCTCTATCGGTATTCAGGACATGATCGTACCGAAGGAAAAAGGCGAAATCATCAGCAATGCCCAGGATGAAATTGAGAAAATCCGAGAGCAACGGCGCATCGGCGCCATCACCGAGCAGGAACGCTACAACAAGAGCATTGACGTGTGGACGCAGGCCAACAACGAGCTGGCGGCACGTCTCTTCAAGGTCTTGGAAGACAACAATGGCAGCGAGGAAATCAACCCGATTTTTGCCATGCTTGATTCCGGCGCCCGCGGCAGCAAGGAACAGGTTCGCCAGCTGGCCGGCATGCGTGGCTTGATGGCCAAACCCTCCGGCGAGATCATTGAGCGGCCCATTCAGGCCAATTTCCGTGAAGGTCTGCCGGTGCTGGAGTACTTCATCAGCTCGCACGGTGCGCGCAAGGGCTTGGCTGACACGGCCCTGAAAACAGCCGACTCTGGTTATATGACCCGGCGTCTGGTGGACGTGGCTCACGACGTGATCTGCGTCGAGCACGACTGCGGCACGGTGAACGGCATCTGGGCGCGCCCAATTCGCGGCGGCAACGAAGATCGCGTTCCGCTGGAAGACCGCATCATCGGTCGCTTCAGCGTTGATGAAATCAAGGATCCGGTGAGCCGCTCGGTGCTGGTCGGCGCCGGTGAGGAGATCACCGCGAGCATCGCCAAGCGGATCGTCCAGATGGGCATTGAGAAAGTGCACATTCGCTCGGTGCTGACCTGCGAGAGTGATCGCGGCGTCTGCTGCAAGTGCTATGGACGGAATCTGGCTACGGGCGATCTGCCGCTCATCGGTGATCCTCTGGGCATCATCGCTGCCCAATCCATCGGCGAGCCCGGCACGCAGTTGACCATGCGTACCTTCCACATTGGTGGTACGGCATCAGCCTCCTTCAACCAGTCCTACCACGAAGCACAGCATAGCGGCATCCTGCGTTTCCAGGAGGCCAACCCAGTGCGGACTCAGGATGGAAAAAACATTGTCTTGAATAAGAATGGCCGCATCCTGATTGAGAACAAGGATGGGATTGAGCTGGAAAGTTATGAGCTGGTTCCCGGCGCCACCTTGCGCAAGAGTGACGGCGACACCGTTGAAGTCGGCGAGCGTTTTGTGGAATGGGACCCTTACAACGTGCCCATCATCACCAAGGTCGGTGGCCGCGTCGAATACCGCGACTTGACCGAGGGTATTACCATGCGCCGCGAGGTTAGCGGCACCAGCGGCAAGGAAGAAACCATCGTCATGGAGCACAGCGATGACGTGCATCCGACCCTGGTGATCATCAGCAAAAACGCGAAGACTGACGATGAGTCTGCCGTGATAGACTCCTACAGCCTGCCTGCCGGTGCACATATCACAGTGGCTGAGAATTCCAAGGTCGAGGCCGGTGAAGTGTTGGCCAAGACGCCGCGGCAGAGCATGCGTACCAGGGACATCACCGGCGGTTTGCCCCGCGTTGCCGAACTTTTCGAGGCGCGTCGCCCCAAGGAAGCTGCGGAAATCGCCAAGATTGACGGTACGATTGAGCTGGACAAGCCGGTGAAAGGCCGCCGCAATATTCGCATTCGCGACCTGGAAAGCGGCAGCACCCAGGATCATCCCATACCGCCCGGCAAGCGAATTATCGTCTTCAACGGCGATTTCGTGCGCAAAGGCACGCCACTGACCGACGGTACCGTGGTGCTGCATGAAATGCTTGATATTTGTGGGCCGCAGGAATTGCAAGAGTACTTGGTAAACGAAGTGCAGGATGTCTACCGGCTGCAGAGCGTTGAGATCAATGACAAGCACATTGAGATCATTGTTCGTCAGATGATGCGCAAAGTCCGTATTACCGATCCCGGTCAGACGCGTTTCCTCTTCGGCGAGTCCGTTGACAAGCGCGAGTTCCAGGAGGAAAACCGTCGCGTGCTTGAAGAGGGCGGCCTCCAAGCCGAAGCCCAGCAGATGCTGCTGGGTATTACCAAGGCATCGTTGGCCACCGATAGCTTTATCTCGGCTGCGTCCTTCCAAGACACCACGCGAGTGCTCACCGAAGCGGCCACTCTGGGCCGGGTGGACTACCTGCGCGGT
The DNA here is from genome assembly GCA_012799755.1 of Lentisphaerota bacterium. Lineage (GTDB taxonomy): Bacteria > Verrucomicrobiota > Lentisphaeria > Oligosphaerales > Oligosphaeraceae > Oligosphaera. The sequence goes on from JAAZKQ010000408.1 coordinate 15,760, forward strand.
TTCAAGGAAAACGTTATCATGGGCCACCTGATCCCCGCCGGCACGGGGCATCCCAGTGTCCGGAATGTCAAGTTGACCTTCAATGTGTCCGAAGAAGAAGGCGAGGAAGGCGTGATCTCCGAAGCCAGCGAGAAGGAAGCCAAGGCGAAGGAAAGTCTCGCCGGTCTCCGGGGCTTCTTGGATTTGTAAGTGGAATGACGGAGTCGGCGGCAGCGGCAGCCGACTCCGGCTTGTAGCGCAGACAGAGCAAAAGCCCGGAAGTGGTTTGACAATGCCTTGCTTGCTAGTACATTAGTTGTTCGTTTTTTTCTCATAAGATAATTTTTCTAGGAAAGAACTGATGCCGACGATTAATCAATTGGTTAGAAATGGCCGTAGGGTCAAGCCCCAAAAGAGCAGTGTCCGGGCCTTGGCTCGCTGCCCGCAGCGCCGAGGCGTCTGCCTGCAAGTGACTACCCGTACCCCCAAGAAGCCGAACTCGGCCTTGCGTAAGATTGCCCGTGTGCGCCTGACCAATGGTCAGGAAGTCACGGCCTACATTGGCGGTGAGGGTCACAATCTTCAGGAACATAGTGTGGTTCTGGTGCGTGGCGGGCGTGTACGCGACCTTCCTGGTGTGCGTTACCACGTGGTCCGCGGTTCTTTGGACACCCTCGGCATCGAGAAACGCCGCCAGGGGCGTTCGAAGTATGGCACGAAGCGTCCGAAAGCCGGTGCGCCCGCAGCGGCCAAAGGCAAGAAGTAATTGGGGCACGGGTAGTTCACGTAGGCAGGACTAAGCAAACATGAGAAGACATAGAGCAGAGAAGCGTTCGGTGACGCCGGACATTTGTTACAACAGCGAGCTCATCGCTCGGCTGATCAACGCCGTTATGGAGCGAGGCAAGAAGTCCGTCGCCCAAGGCATTGTCTACGATGCGATGACGAGCATCAAAGAGCGCAAGAAGGATGCTGATCCGCTGGAGGTGGTGCAGCAGGCTCTTGAAAACGTCAAGCCGCGTCTGGAAGTGAAGAGCCGCCGTGTTGGTGGAGCGACCTACCAGGTTCCGTTGGAAGTGCCGGCAGAGCGTCAGACCGCTGTCGCTTTGCGCTGGGTTGTCGGCTATGCGCGTGCCCGCAAGGGCATGCCTATGGCCAAGGCCCTCGCCGGCGAGTTGCTTGATGCTTTTGACAATACCGGCAACGCCGTCAAGAAGCGTGATGATACGCACAAGATGGCGAACGCCAACAAGGCTTTTGCGCATTATCGCTGGTAAGTGATTGCCGGCGGCGTTTTTGTTTTTTGGAGGCGTAGCTTATGAGCGAGCCCGCTGCCGCAGGACCCGCAGAGACTAGCGCCTCGATGATTCGTAATGTTGGCGTCATTGCTCACATTGATGCCGGCAAGACGACCTTGACTGAACGGATTTTGTTTGATTGCAGCGCCTTGCGCTATATGGGTGACGTCCGGGATGGTACCACCGTCACGGACTGGCTCAGCCAGGAGCGTGAACGCGGCATCAGCATTATTAGCGCTGCGGTCACTTGTCAGTGGCGGGAGTGTCAGTTGAATGTGATTGATACTCCCGGTCACATTGATTTTACGGCAGAAGTCGAGCGGACCCTGCGGGTGCTGGATGGAGCCATTGCCGTGTTCTGCGCGGTTCGAGGTGTGCAGGCCCAGTCGGAAACAGTCTGGCGCTGTGCACGCAAGAACAGCGTACCGGGTATAGCCTTTGTCAACAAAATGGACCGTGTCGGCGCCGACTACCGGGGCGTCGTGCGGCAGATAGCTGAGCGTTTTCGTATTACGGCGCTGCCGGTGCTGCTGCCCCTTGGCGCCGAAGATGCCTTCCGCGGCGTGCTTGATCTTATCAGTGGTCGAGCCTGGGGGGCGGCCGGTGAGGCCTTGTCCGAGCCGAATGATTTTTTGGGTGACGCTGATGTTCGCGCCGCCCGTAGCTATTTGATAGAATGTCTGGCTGAAGTTGACGACGGCATTCTCCGCGACTATCTCGCGGATCGGGTGCCTGACGAAGTGAGCTTGAAGGCCGCGCTGCGCCGGGCTGTGCAGGCATGCAGCATCATGCCGGTGTTCTGTGGGAGCTGCCTGCGGAATATCGGAGTGACGAGTCTCTTGGATGCGATCTGCGACTACCTGCCCTCGCCGGCGGAACGACCGGCGCCGGAGTTGTTGAGCGGAAGCTTGCCGGAATCGGCGACGAGTCTGATGGTCTTCAAGGTTGTCCATGACAGCTATGGATTGGGGCGGCTGAGTTACGTCAGGGTGTATTCCGGGCGAGTCAAGCCTGGCCAGGTCTTACGTAATGTCCGCAGTGGCAAAGAGGCGACGGTTGCCGAGGTTTTTCGCGTTCGCGCCGATCTTTGTGAGGGCATTGCCGAAGCGGTGACGGGGGACATTGTGGCTTTGTGTGGCATGGGTGACGACGTGGTTACCGGCGACACGCTTTGCAGCCCGGAAGCCGCCGTCGAATTACGGCGTATATGCTTTCCCGAACCAGTGGTGAGCATGGCGCTGGAAGGAAGTAGTGAAAGTGATCGTCAGGGCTTGCCGGCTGCTTTGCGGCAGATGTGCCTGGAAGACCCGACGATACGAATGAAAGAAGGTCCGGGACCGGGCCAGTGGACACTATCCGGGATGGGCGAGCTCCATCTGGAAGTCTTCTTGGACCGGCTCCGTTCAGAATATGGGATAACGGCAAAGGCCGGTCATCCCAGGGTTGAATATCGAGACAGCATTGCCGGCGCCGCCTGCGTCGAAAGGCGCTTCGAAAAGCGCCTGGGCGATGCTCGGGTTTTATGGGCAGCAGTGAAAGTGAGCGTGGCCGCCTTGCCGCGAGGCAGCGGCTTGCAGCTGGAACTGGGCAGTGCCGCCGAGGCCCTGCCTGGAGCCTGCCGCGAGGCTCTCGTTCAGGGGTTGCGTGATGTTCTAGCTGCGGATGTCTGTGAAGGGCATCCGCTGACAGATATGCATGTCCGAGTCGAAGACTTGTCGTACGATGCATGCGACATGTCGGAGCTGGTGTTCCTCAATGTTGCCCGCTTGGCCTTGTCAGATGCAATAGGCGAGGCCGGTCGGGTCGAAATGGAACCGGTCATGTTGTTGGAGGTGAGTACACCACAAGATCATCTTGGTGTCGTGATTGCCGACCTGACGGCTCGGCGGGGTCGCGTCACTGAAGTTGACTCGTTGGCACTTGGGGTGGCTCGAATTGTAGCGTTGGTTCCGTTGGCGGAGCTGTTCGGTTACGCATCGTCTCTGCGCTCGCTGAGCGGGGGCCGCGGCGATGTGGTGGCTGAGCCGTCGCAGTATGCGCTTTGCCCGCGGAAGCAACAGTGATTGAAGCAGTTAATTGAGGTTTGACGTTATCATGGCAAACAAGCAAACCATTCGCATCAGACTCCAGGCGTTTGAACATACGATCCTGGACCAGTCCACCGCGGAGATCGTCAATACGGTCAAGCGGACGGGCGCTCGGGTCGCCGGGCCGATCCCGCTGCCAACGCGGATCGAGCGTTTCACTGTGAACCGTTCTCCCCACGTTGACAAGAAGTCAATGGACCAGTTTGAGATTCGCACCCACAAGCGCGTGCTGGATATCATTGACCCGAGCAGCCGGACGGTTGACGAGCTCAAGAAGCTCAATCTTCCTGCCGGTGTTGACATCATCATCAAGATATGACGGGGAGGCGCAGCATGAAAAAAGGCTTGATAGGTAAAAAACTGGGCATGACCCATGTTTATACGGAAACGGGCGTGATGATTCCGGTCACGGCGATTGAGCTTGGCCCTTGCCCCGTGTTGGACTTGCGGACACAGGCCAAGGACGGCTACAGCGCCGTTCAGCTGGGCTTCGGCGCCCGCAAGGTGAAGAATGTCAGCAAGGCCGTTTTGGGCCATCTGGCCAAGGCTAACCAGGCCGAGAATCCTCCGGCAATCATTCGCGAAATGCGCTTGTCTGCCGATCCGACTTGCGCCATCGGCGACACTCTTTCTGCGGATATTTTTGCCGCCAACGAGTATGTTGACGTGGTTGGCCGCAGCAAGGGCAAGGGCTTTGCCGGCGTTGTGCGTCGTTACAACTTCTCCGGCGGTCGTGCCAGTCACGGCGGTGCTTGGACCCGGCGGACGGGTGCCATCGGCATGTGTTCCGCTCCCGGCAAGGTGTACAAAGGCCGGAAGATGCCGGGTCACATGGGCAATGAACGTTGTACCGTGCAGAATCTCCTGGTGGTCGAAGTTCGTCCGGAAAAGAATCTGTTGCTGGTCAAGGGTGCGATACCCGGTCCGACCGGCGGCACGGTGATTGTCCGTAACGCGGTGAAAAAATAAAACGGGGAGTGGCTGCAATGGCAACGACATTACCTGTAAAGACGATGACTGGCGCTGATAGTGCCACAGTTGATATTCAGGAAAGCTGGCTTGAGCGCATCAAAGGCGAGCAGGCCGTGAAGGATTCCGTGGTGGCTTTTTTGGCGCGTATGCGTTCGGGCTCAGCGTCAACAAAGACGCGCGCCCAAGTTGCCGGCACCGGCAGCAAGCCGTGGCGCCAGAAGGGCACTGGCCGTGCTCGTGCCGGCAGTTCGCGCAGTCCACTGTGGCGTGGTGGCGGCACGATTTTCGGCCCCCAGCCCCGCAGTTATGAGAAGAAGGTGAATGCGAAGGTTGAGAAGCTGGCTTTGCGCCGTGCTTTCACCGCTCGCCTTGACGATGGCGAAGTGATCCTGGTTGACCAGCTGTCCTTTGCTGAGCCCAAGACCAAGGAAATGACGAAGTTCCTGGCTGCTGTCGGCGCCGGCGACAACGCGCTGATCATTGTTGACGACTACAGCGAGAACGTCGAGCTGGCTGCCCGCAATCTGCCGAAGGTTCTGCTGATGCCCGCGTCGGCGGTCAACACCTACTGGATGTTGCTGTTCAAAAAAGTTGTAATAACCAGTGCCGGGCTTGAAGCGCTTGGCCAACGCTTGGCGTAAGGAGGCCAGAGACCATGAAGAACCCTTACGATGTGGTTTATACGGTGATGATCACTGAAAAGGCGACGGAGCTGTCCGAGAAGCAGAACCGCTACGCGCTCAAAGTGAATCCCAGCAGCAACAAGATTGAGATCCGTCAGGCCGTTGAAGCGATCTTTGATGGCGTGAAGGTCTCATCCGTGAACGTGATGAATTGCCTTGGCAAGAAGAAACGCATGAGAAATTCCAAGCCGGGCAAGCGCCCGGACTGGAAGAAGGCGTTGGTCACCCTGACCGAAGGCAGCATCGATCTGCTTTGAGACGGAAGCGTTTAGAGGAGCATGAGGCAATACTATGGCTATTAGAAGATACAAACCGACCTCTCCAGGGCGGAGGCAAATGGCGGTCAGTGATTTCAGCGAGATCACGCGCAGCACTCCAGAGAAGAGTCTGACTGTTGGTAAACACTCCACGGGCGGTCGTAACAACGCTGGGCGCATCACCACGCGTTTTCGCGGCGGCGGCGTCAAGCGTCGTTATCGCTTGATTGACTTCCGGCGAGACAAGGATGAAGTGCCGGCGAAGGTCGCTCACATTGAATACGATCCCAATCGCAGTGCCCGCGTAGCCTTGCTGCACTACACCGATGGCGTAAAGAAATACATTCTGGCGCCGGTGGGGCTGAAGCAGGGCGATATGGTCCGCAGCGGTTCGGAAGCTGAATTCAAGCCCGGCAACGCAATGTGCCTGCAAGACATTCCCGATGGCCTGAGCGTTCATTGCATCGAGTTGGTCCCTGGTCAGGGAGCGAGCTTGGTTCGGGCGGCTGGGCAGGTTGCGGTTGTCCGCGCCAAGGAAGAGGGCATGGTGCAGGTAAAATTGCCCAGCGGCGAAATTCGTCTGTTCAACGGCAAATGCCGGGCGACGATCGGCCAGGTGGGCAATCTTGAGCACATGAGCATTAACTTGGGCAAGGCCGGCAAGAAGCGCTATCAAGGGCGGCGTCCGCACGTTCGTGGCGTGGCGATGAACCCTGTTGACCATCCGATGGGTGGCGGTGAAGGCCGAACCAGCGGCGGCGGTCATCCGCAGTCGCCTTGGGGCCAGCTGGCCAAGGGCTATCGGACCCGTAAAAAGAAGAAGACGTCCAGTCGCTTCATTGTTGAACGGAGGAAGAAGTAATGTCATCACGCTCAATCAAAAAAGGCCCGTTCGTGGACGCCCCGCTGATGAAGAAGGTGGAAGCCATGAACACCAAGGGCGAGAAGAAGGTCGTCAAGACTTGGTCCCGCCGTTCCATGATTATGCCCGAATTTGTCGGGCACACCTTTGCGGTGCATAACGGCAAGGTGTTCGTCAACGTGTTTATTACGGAAAACATGGTCGGCCATCGCCTTGGCGAATTCGCGCTGACCCGTACTTTCCGCGGCCACGGCGCCATCAGCGGCAAGTAATCTCCGCCGCAACCGTTTCTGCACGATTGCATCCCAAAGGAGCCTGGAATATTTGTCCAGGCTCCTTTTTCTGTCCAGAGCTTCTTGGAGCGTATTCAGACGCCGGAGCCCTTGTTTGACAGGGGTAGACAGGGCGACAGTATATGTTGTTGTTCATAGCGTCCATACTGTCCATAGTTCCGTAGGTTGCAGGCAGCGGGCTGCCTTGGTGCAGGGACGGATTGGGGGTGTATAGTCTGGCGTTTGTTTTTGTTGGTGCGTCATTCAGGCAATAGAGGAGCGCGATGATGGCAGTGCGGATGCAGTATTTTCCTGGTGGTCGGAACAAGGCGTTGACCTTCAGTTATGACGACGGTCCGGCGGGTGATCGGCGCCTGGTGGAGCTCTTCAACCGCTATGGTCTGCGGGGGACGTTTCACCTGAACAGCGCCAACATGGGTCGTGGTGATAAGATCAGCGCGGCTGAGGCGGCGACGCTGTACGCCGGCCATGAGATTGCCGCCCATACCTGCACACATCCCTACCCGAAGCAGCTGAGCAATGAAGAACTGTTGCAGGAATTGCTGGAGGATCGGCGGGCGTTGGAGGCCATTACGGGCGCACCGGTGCGGGGGCTGTCCTATCCCTATGGTCATTTTGACGACCGTATAGTGTCGCTGGTGCGCGCCTGCGGCTATGCCTATTCGCGGACGACGAAGGCCGATGCCGGCTTCACGCTACCGGATGATCCCTACCGCTGGGCGACTACGGGCCACCACAAACACGACATCTTGCAGAAGGCCAAGGATTTTTTGGCCATGTGGGATGACAAGCGCCGAGGGCCGTCGCTGTTCTATGTGTGGGGACACAGCTTTGAGTTTGACCGCGAGAACAACTGGTCGCTGATGGAGGATTTCGCCAAGCAGATCGCCGGTCGGGACGACATCTGGTATGCGACCAATATCGAGATCATTGATTACTTGGCTGCCATGCGGCGTTTGCAGTACACGGTTGACGGCAAGGTCGTGTGCAATCCCAGTGCGCAATCAGTGTGGGTGGCGGCTCAGGGTGAGGCGCGGGAGATCCCGGCGGGTGGCTGTTTACGCCTGTGAAGCCAGGCGCTGGATGCCGGCGGTGATGGCGTCGCGAATGCGTGCGCATTGCGCAGTGGCGTCATCGCCCCAGGCTTCGACGTTGAGGCGCAGCGCCGGCTCATTGCCGGATGAACGCAGGACGAACCAGTAGCCGGAACGACCGTCAGGTGCGTTGCAGCTCAATTTTAGGTCGGTCGCCGGCAAGTCGTCAGGGCGATAGGGATCGTCGGCCTTGAAAACCCGTTGCAGGCCCAGGGCGTCATCAACGCGGATTTCGTAGCGGCTGGTGTTCGCATTTTGCTGCTCGCGGCAGATGCTGCTGAGCGTGTGGTTGATCAGCTCCCGGCGCGGGAGGGTGAAGTTGATTTCGCCACTCCAGCAGTAGTGACTGCGCCACGGCTGGAGTTCAGCGGCCAGGCTGCGGCCGGCGGCCTTGAGCCGACGTACCTGGCTGAGCAGCAGCATGCTGGTGAGCATGCCGCTGTCCACATAGAAGAATTCCGGGTAGAAATAGTGGCCGGAGTGCTCGCCGGCGAAGAGGACGCGGTCGCGGAATTGCTCGTGGCGCATGAGAAGTTTGACCTTGCCGTGGCCGACGGGCGTATCAAGCAACTCGACGGGGCCAGCTGCGGGGAAGAGGTCCGGCAGCAGCTGCGAGCAACACAGGTTGCGGAAAATCATGGGCCGGACGGCGCCGCTGTCACGATTGTCCGCCCCGGCGGCTTGGACCTTGTGGAGGGCGACCAGGGCGAGAACGTGTGAGGGAATGATTTCCTGACCGAGGTGGTCAACAAAACCGGCGCGGTCGCCGTCGCCATCAAAGCCGATGCCGATGTCGGCGTGGTGTTCACGGACGGCGTTGCCGAGGCGGCGCATGTAATCGGGCAGGAGGGGATTGGGCACGCCATTGGGGAAATCGCCGTCGGGTTCGGCATCAAGAAAGATCGTGTGGATTTTCAGGGCGCTGAGCCGTTCGGCGATGGGGCGGAATGCCTCGCCCCCAACGCCGTTGCCGGCGGCGACAACGATGGTCATGGGCGGCAGCGCGGTGTCAAGCGGCATCTTGACCAAGCCCAGGATATGGTCGGCGAAGTCCTGGCTGCTGTCCATGGCTTCCGGCAGGGCGAGGTGACTTTGCATGAAGTTGAGCATGAAAGCCAGGTCGTCGGCGTCGAAAGGGGCGGCGCCGGCGTGGATGAACTTGACGCCGTTGTATTGCTTGGGATTGTGAGACGCGGTGATCATGGCGCCGCCTTGGAATTCCTGCCGGTATTTGCCGCAGACGAAATAGACCTGTTCGCTGGAGACCAGGCCGAGGCTGCGGGCACCGGCACCGCCTGCGGCCAGGCCGCGGCAGAAGCTGAGCATGAGCTCAAAGGAGCCTGTGCGTGCGTCATGGCCGACGGCTACGCGCGGTGCGCTATGGCGCTGGGCGAGGCGCGCGGCCATGGCCTGGCCGGCAAGAAAGGCTGTTTCGGCGTTGAATTGGTCGGGCCAGAGGCCGCGGATGTCGTCGCGTTTGAAGATGGCTGCGATGTCTTGGGTAGTGAGCTGTCGAGGTGTAGTCATGACGCTTGCCCGTGGGTGAAATGCTGCTGCTTGCTTCTGTGAGTTTTTTTGGCTTCTGCTGCTAGCAATGCCGGATCACCTCATTATCATATATGGTCAATGCGGCTTTGGCCTCATTGGCGGTCGAAAAATGCTTTTAACGGATCAATCAAGGAGCTGACGACATGGCTAAACAGAAGGACATTCGTTTTGGGGCAATCGGTTGCGGAGGCGCGGGCACAGACCGCATCAAGCAACTGGCCAGTCATGAGCTGGGCTTGCGCGTGGTGGCGGCAGTGGATATCGCGCCGGAGCGCCTGGACAATCTGGCCAAGGTCATCGGCTACGACGACTTCAAACGCTACACGGGCCCGGAAGATTACAAGCGCCTGATCGAGGAGAATGACCTTGACGCAGTGGGCATTTTTACCCCACATATCCCCCATTACGACCATGTCAAATACGCCATTGAGCATGATATGAACGTGCTGATTGAGAAGCCGATGGTCTGTGGGGCCGCACGCGCACTGGAGATCACCCGTATGATGGAGGCGCGCAAGAAAAAAGTGGGCATTATTCACTACCAACGGCATTTTGAGCTCAAGTACATGAAGGCCCGCGAATTGATCCAGCAGGGCCTAATTGGCGACGTGACCAACTTCTATGTCTATATGGCGCAGGATTGGTCCGGCCCCCGCTGGCGTGGCGATCCGGCATTCTCCGGCGGCGGCCAGATCAATGATTCAGGCAGCCATTACCAGGATATCGTGCTGTGGATGACCGGGCTGATGCCCATCAGCGCGCAGGGATATATTGATTCCATCTACCGCGGTCAAAAGCAAAGAGTGGAATACAACGGCAGTTTCAACGTTGAATTGAGTAATGGCGTCAGCGGTCGTATGATCATTATTAGTGATATTCCCGGCGGTTTTGTGGACGACGTGCGCATTTGCGGCACCAAGGGCCGCTTGATGTTCCAAGGCGCGCGCCTGATCCATTTTGACCAGGAAACAAACCAATACAACGACATACCGCTGGCGCGGCCGGATAATTACCCCGTGTCGCCATGCGATAACTTTATGAAGTTGTTGCGCCGGAAGACCCGTACGAACCATGTGCCGTTCATCTTCGGTTGCCGGGTGGCCTTGTTAACCGAAGCGTTGCTGCGTTCGGGCAAGGGCAAGGGCAAGAAAATTATGTGTGAGGACATCTTGCGCGAGTCCGGCCACAGTCTCAAAGACCTTGAGTAGTGAGGAGAAAAAGGGTAGGGCGCCCTGCCCAAAAAGTATAGCTGGGTTCTGCGAGGGGGAGGGAGGGGCATTGGCCCGTCCCTCCCCCCTCGCGCTTTTCTGCCTATTCCCTTCCGGTCCAGCCTCCTGCTGCCGTCAGAGAGACAATAATCTTTTTTAGCTTGGCCTGAGTATGGCATGTTATGGTGAAAGCACGAGGCTTAATGGAATTTGCTGATAGCGACACGATGCGTTGCGTACGGCGGCTTGCGGAGCTGATCCGCGATGGTGGGGGCCGGGCGCTGTTGGTTGGCGGCTGTGTGCGTGACGCCCTACTGAGCGAGGAGTGTAAAGACTTCGACCTGGAAGTGTACGGGTTGAAGGCGCAGGGCCTTCAGGATTTGCTGGCGCCGCATTTCCGGCTGGAGTTGGTCGGAGCCAGTTTTGGCGTGTTTAAGGTCTGCGGTTGGCCGATTGATCTGGCCCTGCCACGTCGGGAAAACAAGACAGGCTGGGGCCATCGCGGCTTTGTGGTCGAAGCAACGCCGGATTTGGACATTGCCGAGGCCGCCGCCCGCCGCGATTTGACTATCAATGCCATACTCTATGATCCGCTCAGTGGCGAGCTTATTGATCCATGGCATGGCGTGGCGGACTTGCAGGCGGGGCTGTTGCGGCACGTGAGCGAGCACTTTGCGGAGGACCCTCTGCGGGTGTTGCGGGTGATGCAGTTCGCCGCGCGATTGGGCTTTGCGGTGGCGCCGGAGACGGTCGCGCTATGTCGGTCAATGACGCCGGAGGATTTGCCGGCGGAACGCCTGGCGGGCGAATGGGAGAAGTTGTTGCTACAAGGGCAACGACCGTCCCTGGGATTGCGTTTTCTGCGGGATTGCGAGTGGCTGAGCTATTACCCCGAGCTCGCGGCCTTGGTGGGCTGTGAGCAGGATGCGCGTTGGCACCCGGAAGGTGATGTGTGGGAACACACGCTGTTGGCGTTGGACGCCACGGTTGAGCGTCGTAGCGGCAAGCAGAAAGACGACCTGGCCGTGGCGCTGGCGGTGCTCTGCCATGACTTCGGCAAGGCGCAGACGACGGTGCGTGATGAGGATGGGAGCATTCGCAGTCATGGGCACGAGGTCGTTGGCGAGGAACTTGCCGAGCTGTTTCTGCGGCGTATGTGGTCGGATGTGTCGTTGCTGGACATGGTGCTGCGCCTGGTCCGCGAGCACATGTGCCCCATGGGACTGATCCTCAATGACGCCTCGGATAAGGCGATCAGACGCCTGGCACTGCGCGTAGAAGGCCGTATGGATCTTTTGCTGCGCGTTGTGGAGTGCGACATGGTGGCGTCGGTCAAAAGCGGCCAGGAAGCCGATTTGGGGCCTTTACGGGCCTTTGCGGAGCGGGTGGCAACTTTGTCGGTGATGACGGAAGCGCCGAAACCCCTGGTGCTGGGGCGGCACGCCCTGGCCCTGGGCCAGAAGCCAGGCCGGGCCATGGGCGAGCTGTTGCAGGCTTGCTTCGAAAGGCAACTCGACGGCGAATTCTGTGATCTTGCAGGCGGGCTGCAATGCTTGGAAGCGTTGATCGCCGAGCGCAGGCGATAGAGCGCGGACGGGGCGAATACTTTTCTATCCGCAGATTACGCAGATTACGCAGATTAGTTTTTGCGGGTGGCTCACGCGAAGACGCAAAGGTTTTTTCTATCTGCAAAACAGGCGCGCTTGGTTCCACTGAACGGACAGGAAACTGGTGCTTGTCCACAATGTCCACAATGTCCACCAAGTCCACCGCTTACCGCCAGTAAGCGGTCACTCATTGGTAACAGCGACATTGCGAGCATGCTTGCACACCGTTTGCGGGGTCATGTGCCGCTGCGGGCTGCAAGCCCGCAGCACGGTTGCGCCTGCGTGTGCTTGGGTTTTTCGTTTGCGGGGTCATGTGCCGCTGC
>JAAZKQ010000409.1 GCA_012799755.1 Lentisphaerota bacterium
GCTGCGGGCTGCAAGCCCACAGCACGGTTGGCGCATGCGTGTGCAGGGAGGCGTTTGCGGGGTCATGTCACGCTGCGGGCTGCAAGCCCACAGCACGGTTGGCGCATGCGTGTGCTGGGGGGGCGTTTGCGGGGTCATGTTACGCTGCGGGCTGCAAGCCCGCAGCACAACTGGGAGAGGGGCGCTTGCTGCCGATTGCGAGCTATGGGGCCTGGGGGGGGTTTTATCACAGGCGAGTGAGGAGGTCAACGACGGCTTGGAGTTGTTCGTAGCCGTTGTCGCTGGTGAGTGTGGGCACCTGTCGTTTGGCGTCTTTGACCAAGCCGCGGGGAGTCTCAATGACCACGCGGCGCTCGCGGACTTGCAGGCGGATGACGTCCTTTTTGCGGGCGAGGATGCGCAGCTTGGTCAGCAGCAGGAGCGCCTCGCCGGCAGTGGGCAGCGGGCCGAAGCGGTCGCGCAATTCCTGCTGGAAGAGCTCCAGCTCCGAAAGAGAGGACATGTTTTGCAGGCGCTTGTAGCAATCCACGCGGGCGCCTTCATCCTCGACGTAGGCGGCGGGAATCGCCACGGCGGTCATGCCGGGCGCCGCGACGGTGGCGAAGGACAGGCGGTCGAAGCTGATGGCGATTTCCCGAGGGGGCTCGACGCCGCTGTTTTTTTCCAGGCGCTGGACGGCTTCCTTGAGCAACTGGCAGTAGAGATCAAAGCCCACGGCAGCGATGTGGCCGCTTTGTTCGGTCCCCAGGATATTCCCGGCGCCGCGGATTTCCAGGTCGCGCAGGGCAAGTTTGAAGCCCGCGCCGAGCTGCGTGTAGCGGCGGATGGCGGCCAGGCGCTGCCGGGCATTTTCGGGCAGCATGCCCATGGGCGGCAAAAGCAGGTATGCATAGCCTTGGCGGTGATGGCGGCCGACACGCCCGCGCAGCTGGTAGAGTTCCGAGAGCCCGAAACGGTCGGCGCGATCAATGATGATGGTGTTGGCGTTGGGTATGTCAATGCCGCTTTCAATGATGGTCGTGCAGATGAGCACGTCAATTTCCTTGCGGATGAAGCGGACGATGACGTCTTCGAGCTTGCCTGCCGGCATCTGGCCGTGGGCGATGGCGCAGCGCGCTTCGGGCAGCAGCTCTTTCAGGACGTCCAACATCTTGGCGATGGTCTGCACGCGATTATAGAGAAAGAAGGTCTGGCCGCCGCGCTCCATCTCACGGCGGATTGCCTCCCTAATCAGCTCCTTGTCAACGTTCGCCACGACGGTGGTCACGGGCAGGCGGTCCAGCGGCGCGGTCATGATGGTGCTGAGATTGCGAATGCCCGACAGGCTGAAGTACAGCGTGCGGGGGATGGGAGTCGCGGTCATGGTCAGGATATCCAGGTTGGCGCGCAGGGCCTTGAAACGCTGTTTGTCCTTGACGCCAAAGCGTTGCTCCTCGTCAATGATAAGCAGTCCCAACGTCGAGAATTGCACATCGGCTTGCAGCAGCCGGTGGGTGCCGATGACGATGTCTATTTCACCGAGGGCGAGTTTACTGACGATTTGGTTCTGCTCGCCTTTGCTGCGGAAGCGGCTGAGCATTTCGATGCGTACGGGAAATTCGGCCATGCGCTCGCGGAAAGTCTCGTAATGCTGCTGGGCGAGTACGGTGGTGGGCACCAGCACCGCGACCTGCTTGCCATTGAGGACGGCGCGGAAAGCCGCGCGCATGGCCACTTCGGTTTTGCCATAGCCGGCGTCGCCGCAGAGCAGGCGGTCCATGGGCTTGGGATTTTCCATGTCGGCGAGCACGGCGGCGATGGCTTCCTGCTGATCCGCGGTTTCCTCATAAGGGAAGGTTCCGGCGAAGGAGCGTTCCCATTCCACCTGCGGCTTATGGGCCGTGCCGGTGGCGCGTTGCCGCATTGCCTCAATGCGCAGGAGTTCCGCCGCCAGGTCCCAGGCCGCGTCCGCCGCCTGCTTTTTGGCGTTGCGCCAGGAGACACCGCCAATGCGACTGAGGCTGGGCGTGCCCTTGCCGGCACCCAGGTAGCGGCTGATCAAATGCGCCTGCTGCAGAGGCACATAGAGCCGCACCTCATCGGCGAATTCCAGTTCGATAACGTCCTGCACCTCGCCGCCGGATTCCAAAGTGCGGATGCCGTGGAAGATACAAATGCCCTGGGTGACATGGACAGCCAAGGCGCCGTCTTCCAAGTCAATGGCGTCGTGTATGGCCGCGTCTTGGCGGTAGGCGACATGGCGGTGCCGTCGCCGCGGGCCCTTGCGGCCGAAAATCTCGCGGTCGCTCAGCAACACCAGTTTGGCGGAAGGCAGGAGCAGGCCGCCGTCCAGCTCCTGCTGTTCCACCGCGATGGGCATTTCGCGCGTCAGCGGGTCGTCCTGGAGGATTTCCCGGAAGCGGTCCGTTTCGCCGGTGCCGGCGCAGCAGGCGACCAGCGTGTAGCCGCTGCGTTGCCAGCGCAGGAGATTGTCCCGCAGTTGCTGCCAATGCCACAGGGCCGCGCCGTCGCCCAGTTCGGGCAGGAGGGAGGAGAGTTCGGCACCGAGGCTGATGGCGTCGGTGTGGACGATGCTGCCGCCGGCGTCGCCAAGCAAGGCCGGATCGCCGCCATCGGTGAGCAGCTGCACGCAGTTTTCTGCCGATGCGAGCAGGGCTTGCCAGCCGGCATGGGTCTCTGCGTCGGCGTAGCTGTCCAGTTGTCGGACAATCAAATCAGGGGCGCAAAGCACCAGCGGCAGGTCATCGGCAAAGAAATCGTGCACCTTGGCCTTGTCACCGTCCGTATCTTCGAGCATGGCCATGCCGCGTGGCACAATGCAAAGTTCCGGCGTATCGCGAAAGGATCGCTGCGTGTCGGGCAGAAAGAAGCGCATGCTGTCAATATCGTCGCCCCAGAACTCCATGCGCACGGGGGCATCGTAGAGCGGCGAATAGATGTCCATGATGCCGCCGCGGCGGGCGAACTCACCGGGTCGCTGGACCTCGAACTCATTGTCGTAATCCAGCTCTACGAGCTTCTTGGCCAAGGCGTCGGGGGCGATGCTCATGCCTTTGCGCAGGGTGAAGCTCTGCTCGCGGTAGTTTTTCGGCGTGATGGTTTCGGACAGCAGCACTGCTGCCGTGGTCACAAAAATCGCGTTGCGACCGCTCAAGGCCGCGTCCAGAGCGGCGCAACGGCCGGCCTCATTCTCGGGTATCCACTGTCGGCGGCCCAAGGCGACTTCAGGCAATGGAATGACCGGCCGCGTTTCACCCAGAAGTTTCAGCATGGAGCTCAGGGCGGTGGCGAGAGCCTCGGCGCGACCGCTGTCAGCGGCGACGACAAGCAGGCGCGAGGACCTGGCCAGGCAGAGCTGGCCGATGGCCAACGGCAGCAGCGCGTCATCATGCAATGCAAAACGGCAGGCGCCGGATGGGATTTGCGCCTGCCGTGCCCATTTCTGGAGGATGTCACGCCATGCCGGCATTGGTGCCATGGTCCTTCATGCGGTATCAAGACTCCTCGCGGAAAGCTGTCAAACAGTCAGCGTGGTCTTAAAATTCAAGGTTCAGGGCGAAGCCCCAGAGGACATTGCAGCTGTTATTCATCGGGTCGTCTCTCCAGACTTCGCGCAGATCGTGATCCAAGGCCCAGGCGATGATCACAAAGGGGCCGAAGTTGCAATGATCACAGGGGGCGACATTCAGGCCGGCTTTGAACTGCAAGGCCGTCAGGGCATTTTGGGCCACGCCGTAGTTGTAGTCATTGTATTTGCTGTTGGCCCAGAAGAGCGCGCCTTCCAGGTCCAGACTGAGTTTTTCACTGATAGCGGACAATACCACGCTGTGGCTGCCGCCGAGGCTGGTCCAGAACATATCGTTTTCAAAATCCCAGGCAATGGTCAGGGACGGTTGCAGGAGCAGCTCGTCCAGGGTCGCTTTCAGGCTGATTTCCTGCGTATCCAATTCTGAAAAGCTCGGGTAGTCGAGGTAGGTATAGGTTGCTTCCAGGCTGAGAGCACCAAGCAGCGGGACATCTGTGAAGCTGTAGCCGTAGCCGGCGTAGTAGTTCCACTCTTCGAAGTCGTCGTCCTGCATGCCATTATCGTCCATGCAGTCCCAGGTGGCCCAGACGCCTGCGAAGAAGCCCTTCCATTCCAGGCTGATTTCAGGCTGCCAGACATTACCGGAATTCCAGACAAAGCCGTTGTAAATATAGGCGGATGCATAGGTGATGGTGGCTGAGAGCGTTGGCAGGTTGCTTTCGTCTTCTTCGACTACTACGGCAGGCCCGGCGGGGGGCGTTGTCGTCGTGTTGCTAGCGTCCTGTGCTCTGAGGCTAACGCTTAAAAACATCATCGTTGTGCTCAAGAAGGCGATGCGCCCCAATGCGGTCAAAAAGCTCTTCATTTGTGTGTCCTTTCCGAAAATAATTCATGTGTGAAATCTTGGGTTAGCAAAAGCAGATTTGATACATTTGACAGGCATTCAGTAGTGCCCCTACTGGGCACCACTTTTGGGAGTATGCCTATCCCCAGGCTGAAGCCTGGGGATAGGCATGGTTAAGCGCCTACGGCGCAAATACATGCATAAATGATTGATAGGCAGCTCCTTGAACCGGCAATATGCAATATGTGGTGACGGCAGCGATATTTGGCAGCGCACACCGGAATCAGCGCCATCTCACGAGAGCGATTCCGGCTACCGCAGCCTGAAGGCTAGCAAATGTTCATTACAAAACTTCGCACACTAACCTAAGAATACGTTTTTTCTACTCACAAACGGGAGAAGTGTTGCTTTCTGCGAGGGTGAGGGGGCATAATGCCGGCGGTGACAGTCTTCGGGGCCGCCACCGTCGGTCATGCGCCAAGTTGCGGCGCACTTATTCCATGCCCATGCGTTCGTCCCAGGGGTCAATCATGGTCAGGCGTTGACCGAGCGCGACATAGAGGTCCGGCAGATCAAAATAGCGCAGCACATTTCTCGGGGTGCTGGCTGCGGGCCAATCGGACACGCCGGCTTTGATCCATTGCAGGAAGCTGGTGGGGGCATTGTAGAGGGTGACGTCAACGACTTCATCGCGAAGCATGGCGGCGAAGGCGGCCAGCAATGCGCCTTGGCCGCGGCCATAGAGATGGACGCTTTTGGCTCCCTCGGCTTTGAGCAGATCGAGGGTGCGGATGATATCGAAGACCCTACGGCCGAACATGCTCTCGCCGAACATCAGGGCGGTGGAATGCATCATGTAGTCCATGCCGTAGGAACGGTACATGCTGAGGTGGTCTTCGGGCATGGATTCGCCCAAGCCGCGGACGTCCAGCGCGTAGAGAGCGCCTCCCTTGTTCAATTCGGCAACAAAGGCGCAGTCTTGGCTGTCAAGCTCGGAGCTGAGATGCGGTAGGAAGAGGTGGACTTCTTCCTCAACGTCAAGAGTCGAATTGCGGTCTTTGTGCTGCAGGCGCTTGCGCATAATGGCCAGGATATCGCCCTCGGTTTCAATGGCGCTGCGTTGCCAGACTTCGTTGCCCACGCGCTGGGGGCGGAGAACGCGGTAGTGCGGTACGCCGTCGAGCTCGGGGAACTTCAGCAAGTTGACGAGTGTGTTGCGCCATTCGCTGGTATTTTTCGGCGCTTGGCGGCAGCTTGCCCAGGCATCGGCAGTCGTTGCGATGATCTCGTAGATGGGCTTGGAGCCGGCTTTGACCACATTGGCCTCGGGGCAGCAGGCGAGCTCAGCTTCCGGCACGGGCTTGGGCTCGATTTCGCCGGCCGCGCCGGGCATGCCGGCGTGTTTGTGGAAGAAATTCAGCATGGCCTGCTGGTTATGCGACGAGTAGCCGTGGGTGGTGGGGCCGATGAAGAGCTCGACTTTGTCGCCGGCGCCCAGGAGTTCATAGAAGCGCTTGAGCTCTCCATAGGCCTCCTCAAGGCCGCGACGCTCGAAGAAATCGTAGCGCTGGCCGAGGAGAATGGCCGGCAGCGGGGCCCGGATGATCATCAGATCAACCATTTCCAAGCCGGCGCCGATAATGCCGGGCGGGCATTGTTCGCTGTCAGTGGGCAGCTCGTTTTCGATATTGGTCAGGAAGCTGGTGACATGGCAGCTCGGCGCGGCCATGCTGAGGCGTTCGTCGTTGGCCCAAATCCACTCAGTGAGAGTGCCGCCGCCTGAGTTGCCGGTGATGCCCAAGCGTTTCGGATCAACTTCCGGCCGGGCGGCGAGGACGTCAATGGCGCGGCGTCCATCCCAGACGCGCCAGCTGCCGAAGAAGTCGCCGAGCAATTCCAGCTGTCTGCCCATGACGTTATGAGCATCGCAGAGCTGCTTGCCGCTGCCCAGGCGCGTGAGTTTGGGGTATTGGTCACGTTCGCCTTGATGAATGGGATCAACCATAAGGACGACGAAGCCATCATGGACCAGCCGCAGCGCAAAGGACTGGTAGGTTTCGCTGAACTTGCCCTCCTTGCTGTGGCCACAGCAGCCGATGACGCCTGGCGCGGGCGCAGTCAAGCCATCGGGCACATAGAGGTTTGTGGTCACCCAGAAATCCGGTCGGCTGTTGAAGATGATCTTCTCAACGCGGTAGCCGTCGAACTGCTTGACGTCACTGATGCGTACATCCAGGGGTGTCCATTCGGGCCAGGGGCCGAAGGCGGCGTCAATGGCCTTGCGGAGCTTGTTCTGATAGGCAATGGCGTCCTCACGGGTGCGCAGCGCGGCCAGTTCGCGGCTACGTTCGGCGCGCATCGCCCGCAGTTTGTGAATGTAATGATCAATGACCATGTGCTGGTAGCCGTTTTTCATTGTCAAGGTGTCCTTTTTGCTGGTGCCTGCCGATCCTGCCGATAAAGAAGAGAAGAAAGCCAATAAGAGAAGGCCGTTTTTCATTGTCAACGAGTCTTTTTTTGCTGGCTGTTGTCTGCTTGCTACGCACTGGTATGGCGCTTGTTGCGGTCATGGGGCTTAGAAGCTGAAAAGCTCCCGCAGCGGCTGATGGTAATAATCGTATTTGTTCGGGTAGTAGAAGCGGTCACGACCATTGAGATCGGGAAAGTGCGACATGGCCTTGAGCGCTGAGCTGCTGACATGCTCAAGCCTCTTGTCGCAGGGTATATAGACCGTGTGGGTATTGGGGCGCATCTGCTGCATAAAGCAGAGCTGGTTCATTTCGTAGTCAAGGTCATAGCCATTGCGCAAACCACGAACCAGCGTCACATCAGAGAGGGCGGACTCCTTTTCGAGGAGATCAACCATCAGGGTGTCGAAATAAATCACTTCGTGGAAAGGCAGGGTGACATCGAGCCGTTCGTCGCGCTCAATCTGCTTCTGGGGGTTGATGCCGATGGCGATAATGACTTTGTCGAACATCATTTCGGCTTTTTCGAGGATGGAGAGGTGTCCGATATGGAAAGGACTGAAGGTGCCGGCATAGATTCCCACCCGCGGCCGCCGCCGTTCCTGGTATTCAATAAGGAAGTTCATGGTGGCGCGACATTGCGGGTAGCGCTTGGCAAAGCGTTGGAAGAAGGCGCTGCGTCCCTTGCGATAGTCAATCATGTTCAGGTACTGGAATTCGCGGAAAATCTGAAATTCGTAGGCCAGCAGGTCCACATGATTGCCTTGGATGATGACTTGGCAGTCGTAGGTATGGAAGAGCCCGGCCAGCTCGCTGACGTCATCCTGATATTTGGTGGACAGAATGGCGCGGCGAATACCTTCCTTGACCTCGGCGGGCAGAGGTTCGCCAAGGGCGGCCAGCATGTTCAGATAGACGTTTACGGAATCTTCCTCGCTGTCGCCGCCCTGAGGATACCAGACCACGTCATGGAAGAGCGCGGTGAGCAGCAGCTGCGCGGCCAGCTCCTGCCGATCCCACACCGTCTTGCGGATTTGCTCGCAGATGGACAGCAGGTGATCAAGGGTGTGAAAATAACGGTGTGGTTGACGATAGGCCGCAAAGATGCGGTCAAGCCATCTGCCGCCGATATCCAGGCCGTAGGGATTGCGCTCGGCAAGCAGTTTGCGGATGCGTTTTTCTTTTTGGCGGACGACGGCGCCGGTCATGGGCAGGATGGGATTGAGGTTTTCTCGCGGGTATTCCATTTGCGCGACTCGTTTCTGGGCTTTGTTGTCTGAAGAAGAGAAAGGGCTCGCCAGCGCTCCGAGCGTTCCTACTTCTCGGACACTGGTTATCCGGCTGTTTTACTAGGCCGCCGTGCTGATTCAGCGATAGAAACTTTCAAACAGTTGTTGCATGGTGCCGTCATACTGGGCGAATTTGAGGTCTGAGCAGCCGGCTTGGTTGCCGCCGTTCCACCACACCCAAACCATGCCGTCACGTTCAATCATTTCGGGGTCCGACGCATTGATCTCGACCACATCGGGGAAGAGCACCGGGTTGGTTTTGTAACTCATGTCAGGGGTCAGGAAAGGGCGGTCGGCGGCGGCGTCTTCCCAGTTGACGAGGTCGCGCGAACGAGTCACCCGCGTTTCATAGAAGCCCTTGCGCTGCTCAAGATAGAGTACGTAGTAGTAGCCGCCGACGAAATACATGGACGGGCCGCCGACATAGCGATCCGTGCCGTAGACGGCATTGGCTATCGGGCGCCAACTATGCAGGTCGGTGGATTCAATGAACTTGAAGGAGAAGGGCGTCCAGCGGGGATTGTCCGTTTCGTAGAGCATGACGAAGCGCTCGCCGTCAAAGTCCACCGAACTGTTGAAGAGGTACTCATTGCCGTCACTGTGGACGACTTCCACCGGTGCCGTCCAGGTCACCAAGTCGTCCGAGCTGATGCGAATCAACCTCTTGATCTTCCACCACGGCTGGTCCACGCCATAGTCGGCCGCAAAGACATGCACGCGGCTATCATGGACTATCGCCGAGGCGAAATAATGATTCAACAAGGGGATGCTGATGATGCGGTCGCTATCCATTTCACGAATCAAAAAACCGTCTTCGTGATAGCGGTACTTGACCTCATGACCCGGATAGAAGAAAGACGACGCAAAGAAATTTTCCAGAAGGTAGTAGCGGTCTTTGAAGAAGAAGGGCGTCACCTCGCCGCAGTTCTGCTTGACCACTTTTTCGTTTTTCCAGGGAACGCGCCAGCGCATAAAAAAGCCCTCTTGTTGACAAATTCCGGCCACGGGGTGGCCCCTGCCGTGACCGGCAACGAACGAAGTACAAAATATCACGAAACGGCCTGCATGCAAACAGACCTGTGGGTGGCTTGTGCAGGGCCGGGTAACCGGTCACTGATTGATGATTGGCCGTTTTCTGTTGTCTTTGGTTTTCAGCGCCGAAGGCGCGGCCTAAGATAGCCCAGGGCAAGCGCCCGCAGGGCGCGCCGCCCTGGGTAAGGCCCACACCCGGAAAGAGCCCTGAAAGGGCGACCTAAAAAAACGCCGCTTGGGATGCAAGGCGTAAAAAGGGAAGACCTTGCATAGGTTCCATTGCCTCTTTGGCGCCAGTCAGCTTCGCCGACTGGCGCCAAAGAGGCCGAGGAACACGAACATAAACGGCGCTCCACCC
>JAAZKQ010000410.1 GCA_012799755.1 Lentisphaerota bacterium
AGAATTCCGGGAGCACAGCCCTGGCCCTGAGCGCGCCAGACCGCGTGAAGAATGCAGCGACGGACGCCATCCAAGTCCCGACCGGCCTGAATGTCGTGATCGGGCAGACTATACTGCGCGCCCATGTTTTCACTGCCGCCGCCCTTGAGCAGGAGCGTCACCCGCAGATCGCCGGACGCGCTGTCGCGCCAGTGTATCACCGGGCTGCCATAGCCGAGATTATTGCCGGTATTGCGCCCCGTCAACGCATTCACACAGTTCTGTCGTAGCACGCCTCGCGTCGTCGCCTCGCTGATCGCCCAAGCCGCAGCCGCCTCAAAATCACGGCGCCGCAGCCAAGCCGGCGCCTCGACCAGGAAAAACAAGGTGCCCGTGTCCTGGCAGAGCGGCAGCATCTTCTGCCGTGCCAACGCCACGTTATCCAGCATGGTCGTCAGGCACTGTTTCTCGTTGCCGCCGGGCGCCGCTTGCGCCTGTGCACGCAGCAGTGCGTCCTCGACATCCGTCGGGAGTTCCACCGACGCACGCGTGACCAGCGTCAACAACTTCTCTGCCAACAAACTGTCTTGCATATCCTCAGAGCTTCTCAACCGGCTCTTCTGTGCCGTCGCGTTCAATGGATTTGCGCGCAGCGCACATCATGGCCAAGCCCTCGAAGGTCTTTTCCATGCTGATCGGCGGCTCCGCACCGAGGAAGAAGGCCTTGATCTGCAAGAGCAGATCGTGATAAATGCGGCTGGAATCAACGTCAAAAAAGGCTACCTGCTTACTATTCTGCACCCGTCCGCCGTACTTCCACTGGTTGCGGATGGATTCAATCACGCCATAGCGGCCATCGCCATAATCCACCGTCGTCACCACCGCCGGCCCCAAATCCACTGCGCGGAGGCTGCGGGCGCCGCAACCCATCAGGCGCTGCAGCATCTCAAAACTGTGCACGCCATACCAGATCAATGAATCTCCGGCCGGCGCCGTGCCAAGAGCGCCAAAGCAATGACCGATGCTGACGCTGCCACCGACGGCATCCAGCGCCGCCTGGATGCCCGGCGCAAAGGGCAGACTCGATGCCGACCACACCCGCGTGCCGCAGCGCTTCATCTCGGCAATGATCGCCCGGCCATCCTCAAGTGTGCCGGCCAAGGGCTTGTCCAGGAAAATCGGCTTGCCCAGAGCCGCCAGGCGTTTGAAGTAATCGAGATGATAGGCCGGGTCATTGATTTCCATCATGATCGCGTCACAATCCGCCAGCGCCTCGTCCAGACAAGTCGTGACCTTGACGCCCCAGCCTTCCAGCTGCTGCTGACGGGCATCAAGCCCCTTGGCGTCCTGGAACGGTGTTTCAAAGCGCAGGCAACTGACGGCACGCAGGCCGGAGACCTTGAGGTCCGGCGCGCAGGTCGGATCATTCATCAACTTGGAAAAAGCGACGCTGTGACTGGTGTCCAGACCGATAATCGCAACTTTCAATGCATCCATGCCGTCTTGCTCCTTCACTTGTGTAACACCCATTTTCGTTATGTTCATTGCCAATGCCGCCGGCTTTGCCCAGCCGAGGCTCTGGCTAGAGCCTTAACGCCCGGCAACACGACAATCTTGGCTGCTTTTAGGCCCGATCGCCTTCTCGCAGGCTGGCTTTCCCATCCAGGTGATCAAGATAATCCTGCCATTCAATCGGCAGGAGGTACTTCTTTTTCGAATTGCAGTCCTTACAACAGGGCACGACATTGCCCTTGCGACTCATGCCGCCACGGATGATCGGCACGATATGATCCATCGTCAATTCCTTCGGTGGCACGCGCCGGCCGCAATAATAGCATTTGCCACGTCCCAGTTCGTTCTTCCACCACTGCGAGCGACGCAACTCACGGGCCTTGTCCTTTTCGCGACGAACCTGCTCCTCGTCCGCCGGCACAAAAAAGCCGTCGTCCATCTGGAGCTTGTCGTCGTCCTCATCGCTCATATCTGCCCTTCCCGCGTCGCCTGGACGCCTTTCAACCACGCCCTGATTTGGCCAATGCCTTGTGGTAGAGTGGCCCCACATGGCGGTTCAGCGGGAAGCCCTCGCGCAGGGCCGCTTTCACGAAGTCGTGCGCTGTCGCAACCGCAGCCGACACGCCGGTGCCCTTGGCCAATTCCGCCGCGATGCAAGCCGAGAAAGAACAGCCGGCGCCGTGCGTCCAGGAGCTGTTCAGTCGCGGCCCTTCCCAGCGCTGAAAGCTGTTGCCATCAAAGAGGACGTCCAAGGCACGATCCGGAAAGATGCGCGCTGCTTTGATCACGACATTGCGGACACCGTGGTCATGGATGCGCCGCGCGGCGTCCTGCACGTCCTGCTCATTGTGGAGCTCATCCATGCCGGCCAACTGCGCGGCCTCAAAAGAATTGGGCGTAACCACTTCGGCAATCGGCAGCAG
This sequence comes from Lentisphaerota bacterium, assembly GCA_012799755.1. Taxonomy (GTDB): domain Bacteria; phylum Verrucomicrobiota; class Lentisphaeria; order Oligosphaerales; family Oligosphaeraceae; genus Oligosphaera. The sequence goes on from JAAZKQ010000410.1 coordinate 2,415, forward strand.
GTGCTTTATCATTGCCTGGGTATTTTCCGGGAACAGCGCCTCGCTGGTGCCTTTGCAGACCATGACCGGATCAATTACCAAGTGAGGCACGGCCGAGGCTGCCAGCAGTTCGCCGACCAGTTCAATGATGGGCACCGTCGGCAACATGCCGGTTTTGGCGGCGTCCGCGCCGATACCCGGCAAAATGGTCGCAAATTGCTCGCGGATCATCTCCAAGTCCACGGGCTTCACGACGTGCGCCCAAGTGTCGGGCTTCATCGCCACCAACACCGTCACCACGCTCATGCCGTAGACATCGCGCTCCTGAAAGGTCTTCAGATCGGCCTGAATGCCCGCGCCGCCACTACAATCCGAACCCGCTATGGTCAGGACTTTCTTGGGTTTCATTGTCAATGCGTCTCCTCAACAGTTTGCGTGCGCTCACATATCTCAAACCACACATTACCGCAAAACTCGTAATATATGCCACCACCCCGGGAAAGAAACCGCCCGACAGGCGGATTTACCCGGCCGGCGGCAAGCGGTCAGCGATTGATAACAGACATTTTTTATCCGCAGATGTCGCAGATTTGCGCAGATTTTTTTGAGAGCAGGCTGCTTGGCCAGGAAGGCCGGTGTGTTTGCGTTTTCCTGTCGTCCTCAGGGCATTCCGCCGCTTTGCGGTCGCTTGGCGTCGTTTGCGGGATGATGTGCCGCTGC
>JAAZKQ010000044.1 GCA_012799755.1 Lentisphaerota bacterium
CGCAAATTACAGGACATTGAGGATGCCTTGGCTGCCGGCGCGAGCGCGGTGAGCATCTCCAGTGCAGCGTATCGCGATCCGCAGTTCGTGCGCGAAGCGGTGAAAGCCTTTGGCGCCCAGCGGATATGCATCGCCATTGATGTTGATCGCAACGACGCGCTGCCGTCCAAACGCGAAGTCTATATTGATGGCGGTCGGACGCCGACAGGCAAGGACGCCGTAGCTTTTGCTGTAGAGATGAAAGATATGGGAGCCGGACGGATTCTGCCGACCAGCAAAACCTGTGATGGCAGTGGCGGCGGTTATGATTTGGCGCTAACCAAGGCCATCGCCGAAAAAACGGGCCTGCCGGTGATTGCCAGCGGTGGCGCCGGCAGCCTGGAGCATTTTTACGCTGCAGCGACTGAAGGCAAAGCCTCGGCACTGCTGGCGGCGTCAGTGTTTCATTTTGGCACCTTCACGGTTGCGCAGGTGAAGGATTATCTGCGCGGTCGAGGCGTGAAAGTCCGCTGACCCCGAGAGACGCTTGTCGGCGGCAAAGACCAGCCGGCACCTGGGAAATAGCGCATGCTTGCCAGCGATTTCGAGTCTATTTTGCCATTGTTGCACGTCATGGTTTTTTGCTTTGGCTGTGTGGTGGGCAGTTTTCTCAATGTGGTGGTCTGGCGGCTTCCCCGTGGCGAGTCCTTGTTGCATCCGCCGAGTCACTGCCCGCTCTGCGGTCATGGCATTCGTGCTTGGGAGAACATCCCGATTGTCAGCTGGCTTTGCCTGGGTGGACGTTGCAGCGCTTGCAAGGCAGGTATTTCGATCCGCTATCCGCTGGGCGAAGCGGCGTCGGGCCTGTTGTTCTGGCTGATTTGGTTTTGCGCCCTCAAACGACACTTGCCGTTGGCGGTGTTGCCCGCTTATTTTTACTTGACGGGGGCCTTGCTGGCAGCGGCACAGATTGATCGAACTCACAAGATTATACCCGATGCCATCACCTTGCCTGGCTTGTTGCTGGCTTTCTGCTGGTCTTTGGCCTTGCCAACGAGTCGTCTGGCTTTGGTGGCGCCGGATGATCCGCATAGCGGTGCCATGCTGTACAATGGGCTGGTGGATGCCATGGGCGAGGTCGGCATCGCGCTTGGCCAAGTGCCGATAGCTGCCGCGGCAGTGGATTGCCTGTTGGGTGCAGCCGTGGGGTTTGTGTTGCTAGCGGCCCTGGGCTATGCGGGGAAACGGCTCCTGCCTGAGCGCTTGGGCAGAGAGGTCATGGGCTTTGGCGATGTGAAATTGCTGGCTATGATCGGTGCTTTTTTGGGTGCGGACGCCTGCATCTACGTGCTGCTGGCTGCTGCTGTCGCCGGCTTTCTGGCCGGCGCCTGTCGGCGATTGCTTGGTCAAGGCGGATTGCTGTCGGCATGGCCTTTCGGTCCCTTCTTAGCCATGGCTGCATACGCGTGGATGGCTATAGGTAATTATTTTTTCATTCTGATGCGTGGATTACATTGATGGTATTGGCTTGAGGATTTACAGTAGGCACTGCTCGCGAGTTTGTCACCGATCACTCATTGATATTCGCAGCACAGTCGGGAAACAGGCGTGCTTGGTTCCGCAGAACGGACAGGGAACAGGTGCCTGTCTACCCTGTCTACTTTATCAATCGGTGACCGCTTACCGTGAGTTTTTGGAAAATAGCCTTGTTTGCGCTTGCAAAGTGGCTGTTGAACCGATAATTTGAGGCCCTATTGTGAAATGGGTTGCCAGTTTTGCCGGGTTTTCAGTTTGGAATAACCGACAGCTGGTCGTGTAATTGATAAGTGAAGTCTTGTCGGGATAACCGGTCAAGTGCTGAAGGGGAGTTGTGATACATGGCAAAACTGGGCAAGATCTTGGCACCTATCGTGGCTGTTTTGGCTATCGCCGCTGCGGTATTGAGCTTCCTGGTGTCCAGTCGCCGGGCGGATTTTGTCAACCGGGCGGCAGTATTATCAAGCGGGGTTGCGGCGGTTGCTCAGAAGCTGGATGTTCAGAGTGGTAGTGGTGTTTCTTCGCAGGTGACCTTTACGCCGGCGGCGCCCGGCGCCAAGGAAAGCGGCAGCTTGGCTTGGTCGAGCTACAAGACTGACAAGGACGGCTTTCAGAGGACGGTTGACAGCGCGGTTAACTTGGCTGGATCCCTGAACGCGCAGCGTAATCTGCTCGCCCAGACCATGGTCGAAATGGTCATTGAACTGCGTTTGCCCGAGAGGGAGTTGGCGACTGAGAAATTAACCGACCTTCGCAGTTACGAGAAGGGCGCCGCTCAGGCCAAGGCCCATGCCGTGGCGATTCGTGAGCGCGACGACATGCTGTTGGCGTCTTTGAAAGCGTCATCGTCCACTGTTGGCTTCAATTTTGCCAGTAACGAAGATGCCTTCCTGACGCGGGCCAGGCGCATTGATGAAAACGGCGAAGAGAGCTTGGGCAATTTCGATTGCCGTGGCGTTCTGGAAGGCTATGAGAATGCTGTGACCTCAGTGAAAAAACGTCATGACGACTTTGCCGGCGCACTTCGTGAGGGCGTTAGGACCGTCAGTAGCTATGACTGGTCGGCAGACGTGTCCGCGCTCAGCGGCAACCGCTATGCGAGTGTGCTGGGCGATATGAAAAACGATTTTTCGGGCATCAACAGCAAGTTGGTACTACTGAAGACGACCCAGGAGGAGCTCAAGAGCGTCCAAGCGGAAAAGGAGAAGCTTGAGGAAAGCAATGCCGAGCTGATAGCGTCTGCTGAGAAGGCCGAGAAGGAGATTGCGGCCTTGCGCAAGAGGATGACGGATTTGGGCATTGAGGAGGAGGATGGCGTGAGCGTGGTCGAGGCCAAGGCTGTGACCAGCTATGAAGATTTGGACATGAGTTTGCAAGGCCGGGTTCTGCTGAGCAACAAGGAGTGGAATTACATCATCGTTGATTTGGGCAACACCGCTCTGATGAAGGGCGTTCGTCTGGCCATATCCAGCCAAGGAAAGTTTCTTGGCACAGCTGAGGTAACTGAGGTTCAGGAGCGAGTATCACTGGCGGAATTGATTCGCGGTTCGATTGGCGATATTCCCACCGGTGCCCAAGTGATTATTTCGAGCCAGCAGAAGGATGACGTGGCGGCCGCAATCAACACCCGTCCAAGGCGTGACAACCGTTCGCCGGACGACGACTGATGATATCTAAGGGGATTGCCAAAGTATGAAACACCTTGTGCCCATTTCGATGATAGTTGGTTTTTTGGCAATGGTTGCAGTACTGGTCTTTCAGTTTTTGGAAATGCAGGCCTATTACTTTTTTTAGCGAGGCGATTGGTCAATGCGCTATGCTGTCGTGTTCATAGGATTCTGTGCTCTGATGTTGCTGGTCGGCTGTGTCAGTGAGAAAGAGGCCAGTGCTCAAGGGCGTCTGCCTTGGAATGCTCCGGCTTCTTGGGAAGGCCAGACCTTGGGTGTGCCTTTGTGAGCAAGGACAGTACGCTGGGCGGTCGGCTTTTATGGAAGCATGAGGCGGCATGTCCAGTGGGGGATGAGTGTTTTGTACAGCCGGCACCATGCCGGCTTTTTTATTGCCCAGATGTCCTCGGCGCACAAGAGGCCGCGCGTCTTTTTCCTTGAGTGGCGGAAACGCAGCGGGGGTGTTTGGCCGTTTCGCGAAGCCGAGTGCGGGTGTTGCTTTTCTCCGCCATGGTGGCGGCTTCTGGAACATGTTATGACCGCAGGGTGTTTGATCTATGCTTGATACACACGAAGAACGGCGCGATGTCTGTTGCCATCTGGCCATCGCCTGTGGCGGTACCGGCGGGCATTTTTACCCGACTTTGGCGGTGGCGCGCAAGTTTTCCGAAATGGGCCATGGGGTGACGCTGCTGGTTGCCGGCAAGCATGCAGGCGAACAGGCGGCTATCGCGACCAAATACGGCTTTGCCTCGCGGGAAGTGCCGGCGGTGCGGCTGGAGGCCGACTTGGCGGCAAAGCTGAGCTTCCCTTTCCAGTTTCTTGGCTGTGTGCGTGCGGCGCGGCGGATTCTGGGGGAAGTGCGGCCGGATATTCTCTTGGGCATGGGAAGCTTCGCGGCAGTGCCGTCCTGTTTGGCTTTGCCGCGGCGGACGCCGCTGGTGCTGCATGAGGGCAATGCTCTCATGGGCAAGGCCAATCGCTTTTTCATGCGCAAGGCTCGGGCGGTCTGTCTGTCTTTGCCTTTGGCGGACGGACGGCAGCTGCGCGGCGCCCGAGCGGTGACGGTGGGCATGCCCTTGCGCGAGGCACTGGTGGAGCTGGCAATGGGAAAGACAGCAGTGCCTGCTGACTACTTGCAGCTGCTCGGTCTGCAATCAGGACGACAGACGGTACTGGTTTTTGGCGGCAGCCAGGGCGCACGTTTCATCAACGACTTGATTCGTCAAAGTCTGGCGTTGCTGCATGACGTTGCTGAGCAGATACAATTCATCCATTTGACGGGCAGTGAAGACAACGCCGGGTTGATTGATGCCTATGCCGCGGCTGGTATTGCGGCTTCGGTGCGGCGTTCCGAGAGCGCTATTGAAAACTGTTATGCGGTGGCGGACCTGGTGATTTGTCGTGCGGGCGCATCAAGCATCTGCGAGCTGGCTTTGTTTGGCAAACCAGCCATTCTCATACCTCTACCGACGGCGGCGGACGATCATCAGACAGTTAACGCGCAGAGCATGGCGGCTGCCGGCGCGGCGCGGCTGCTGGCGCAGCGTGACGCGTCGCCAACCTTGCTTAGCGACTGGTTGCGGAAGTGGCTGGACGATTCGACTCCCTGGCTGGCGATGGGTGAGGCCATTCGCAGTTTTGCCCGGCCTGACGCAGCGACGGCCATGGCAGAATTGCTTGCCGAGCTGTGGCAGGAGAGCAAGGCGCAAAGCGTCAGTGGCTGACCGCTTAGGAGCAATGCGAAAAAGGAGTGTGCGAGGATGGCAAAGAGACCAAATATAGTCATGTTTCTAGCTGATGATCATGGCGCTTGGGCGATGGGCTGCGCCGGCAATCGCGATGTTATGACGCCGAATCTCGACGCGCTCGCGCAGCAAGGAACGCGCTTTGAGAATTTTTTCTGCGTGTCGCCGGTGTGTTCGCCGGCGCGTGCGTCCTTGTTGACGGGGCGCATTCCCTCCGCCCACGGTGTGCACGACTGGATACGCCAGGGCAGCATTGATGACCCTGAGGGGTTGGTTCGTGGCAAGGACCGCGCTATTGGCTATTTGGATGGCTATGACGGCTTCACGGACTACCTGGCGGCGGCGGGCTATTGCTGTGCCTTGTCGGGCAAATGGCATTTGGGTGACAGTGCGCGACCGCAGAAGGGCTACGAGTATTGGCAGGCTTACGCTTTTGGAGGCGGCCAGTATTACAATTACCAGTGGATCGAGGCCGGTGCAGTCGTCCGCAAGACGCGCTATGTGACGGATGAAATAAGCGACCAAGCCTTGCGCTTTTTGCGTGAGCGACCGCCAACAGACGAGCGACCGTTCATGCTCAGCGTGCATTATACAGCGCCACATTCGCCATGGGAAGAGCATCATCATCCGCCGGAGATATGGGCGAGCTATGGCGACTGTCCTTTCACCGCGACACCGGATTTGCCGCGCCATCCTTGGCAGAGCCCAACGGCACCCTACGGTTACACGCCGGACAGGCGTCGGGAGAATTTGCAGGGCTATTACAGCGCGATCACCGCGATGGACGCCGGTATCGGCCGAGTGCTGGATGAGTTGAAGCGGCAGGGCCTATTGGAAAACACCCTGGTGCTTTTCACCAGCGACAACGGCATGAACATGGGCCATCATGGTGTTTGGGGCAAGGGCAACGGAACTTTTCCCATGAATATGTACGACACGTCGGTGAAAGTGCCCGGCATCGCAAGTTGGCCCGGGCGAGTGCCGGCAGGGCGGGTGTTGCGGGGCTTGTACAGTCACTATGACGTCTTTCCGACCATGCTGGAGATTGCCGGGGTGGACAATCCGCTGGCTGCGGAACTGCCTGGCCGCAGCTTTGCCAAGGCGCTACTGGGAGGAGAGGACCGCAGGGATGCCGATGTGGTTGTTTTTGACGAATACGGACCGGTACGGATGATTCGCAATCGCAGCTGGAAGTATGTGCATCGCATACCCTACGGCCCGCATGAGCTCTACGACTTGGTGAACGACCCCGGCGAAACGCAGAATCTCATTGCCCAGCCGGAGCAGCGGGAACGAGTCCTGTCCATGGGCGCCGCTCTGCGGCGCTGGTTCAGTCGCTACGTCGTGCCGGCGCGTGATGGCGCCTATGAGGGCGTGACGGGCTTCGGGCAGGTCGCACGCTGTGGGTTGGACAATGATGGCGAGTGTCCTTGGCATTCCCAGTCGGTGTTCTGAAGAAGCTGACCGGGCGGAGGTTGCCGCAAATATGCGGCCGTCGTCGGCGTGAACGAACAGCGCCTTGCTGTGGCGGGTGCCCTGTGTCAGTGTTTTCGGCGACGCCCCTGTTGTCATGAACGCCTGTGTGTGCTCAGCCGGTGATGCTTTTTTCGAGCGCGGCGTAGTCGTTGATGAGTTCGTTGTAGATGGCGACGTTGGCAGGAATGGGCTTGCGGGTCTTGCCGGCATCGCAGGCGCAGAAGCTGCGGCTGAGGGATGCCCAATCCATGGCGCCGCCGCCCTGGGTGGCTCGCATGGCGGCGCCCTGCGCGCCGGAGTCGCTGATCTGGAGACGTTCGACGCCGGCATCAAAGACGTCGGCGATGACTTGGCAGATACCGTCGCTCTTTGAGGCGCCGCCGGTGACGCGGACTTTTTTAGTCTTCTGCTGTTGCCAGGCCGAGTGCAGGCGCATGGTCATGGCTTGCGCCTCGACCAAGGCACGCACAGCCGCCGCCGCGCTCTTTTGGGCTTTAAACATGCTGTTGCCCTCGAAGACCGGCCCGGCATTAAGGACCAGCGGGGTGATTTCAGGTGTGAAATAGGGCAACATGATATTGCCGCCATTGCCGGGCTGGGTGAGCTCAAAGGCGCAGGTATCGAATTCCTGCCAGCTGAGGTCGTATTGTTTGCGGATTTGCTCACGGGCCAGCGAGCCATTCTTAAAGCAAATGAGTGACATAAAGCCGCCGGCGGGATTGCCGAAGACATGTCCGTAGCCTTCGGGATCGGTAGCCATGCGATCCATGGCGGCGAAGAAGGTGTCGCTGGTGCCTAAAGAGATTACGGCCGTGCCGGGCTTCCAGCCGCCGACGCCGATGAGACTGTTGGGATTGTCTCCGCTCCAAGCGATGACGGGCGTGGCTTTGCGGAAGCCGTAACGGCAGAAATAGGGATGGATTTCGCCGATGATGTGAGTGGAGGGCACCAACTGAGGCAGTTTGATGTCAAGGTTGGGCGCAGTGGCGGCGAGGAGCTCGGCGTCCCATTGCAGGGTACTGAGATTGAGCAAGTTCATGCCCGCGCCGTCCCCGTGATCAATGGGCGCGGAGGCGCCGATAAGCAGGGACGCCATGAAGGAGCTGACCAAGTGGATGACGGCGGTGCCGGCATAGGCATTGGCGTCTTCGCGGGCGAAGCGGCTGATCTGCGGGCCGGCAAAACGCTCGGTGGCGGACGAGCCACTGCGGAGACGGACCTGTTCCGGGCCGCCGAGGGCGGCGTCAATGCGGCGGCAGTCGGCGAAGGTCGAGCTGTCCATCCAGATGGGCGAACTTTCTCGGGTGAGAAGAGCCTTGACGGCGCCGGCTAGTGATTCGGCCTTGAGAAGCCAGTCCTCCCTGAGAAAATCCTTGTTGAGATAGACCGTGCCGTGCTGCTGGGCGCTGCCGCTGATGCCGGCGATTTCAGCGAGATTGACGCCGTCGTCCTGCATGGTTTGGCAAATCAGGTCAAGGGCGCTCGCCCACATGAGCGGGTTGCTGTGCTTGATCAGCGGGTCGGGGTGGATGAGAAAACCGTCCGGGCTCTTGTACTCCGGCAGGAACTTGCCGTAGCTGAGGCTCTTCTGGTATACGATGGTCTTGTGGTTGCTGTCAAGAATGACAGCGGTGATGCTTTGGGTGCTGCAATCTAGTCCGAGAAATTTCGCCATGGCGTCTGTCCTTCTGCTACGGATGCATCGTGTCGCCGGGCATTGCGCCGATAGGGTGATAGAGAAGAAAGCCTAATGTAGTGGTTTTGTCGCGTTTTGACGACTTGCGGCAGGGAAGTTTCCCGTTGAAGGGTAAGCAGTCACCGATTGATAACAGACATTTTTTATCCGCAGATTACGC
>JAAZKQ010000411.1 GCA_012799755.1 Lentisphaerota bacterium
CCTCTCAGGGTGCGGCCTGGTAGTTGCATGGTTCCTGGGGTTGTGACCCCAGGCTGGTATGTTTTTGCCCTTTCAGGGCGTAGATATGTTGGCGCCCCGCCGGGGTGCCTAGGGGTGCCCTGGGGCGTTTGGTGTACCTCGGGTGCCTAGGGGCGCCTTCAGGGCGTAGATATGTGGCATCCCGTCGGGGTGCCTGGGGGTGCCCTGGGGCGTTTGGTGTACCTCGGGTGCCTAGGGGCGCCTTGGGGACGTTTGCTGTGTTGGATATGGGGATGGTTTAGTTGGCGATGGAGGCGTTTGGCATGAATGGCGAACAAAAAGGTGGCTCTGGCGCGATTGCAGCGTTGCGGTGGTTGCGCGCGGAATACCTGCCACGTTTGCGGGCGTGCTGGGCGCAGCAAAACGAGGGGTTGCTCCCACACGGTGGGGTGATCGCGGATGGCGCAGGTGCTGATGGCTGGCCTGGCTGTCAATTCAACGAACGCTTTCTGCAGATCATCTGGAATGAACGGCATTTGGCGCCGGCGTTAACGACGGTGAGCGGGCAGGCGCTGCAAGTAATATCGCCCGGGGTGTGGAATGTGTCCGGGGGGCCGGATTTTCGCGACGCGAGCCTGGTGATTGCCGGGCGCTTGTTGCATGGCGATGTGGAAATCCATCGCCACAGCTCGGATTGGCAACGGCATGGCCATCAGCAGGATCCGGCCTACGACCGTGTGATTCTTCACGCGGTGTGGCAGAATGACGCAGCGCCGCCGCGAGCGGAACTCGAAACGCTGGTGTTGAGTGAATTTCTCAGTCCGGCATGGGAAAAATTGCTTTGGCAGATGGAGGACGCGTGTTATCCCTACGCCCGTCAGGTGCGTGCCGGCGCTTGTGCCCTGCGTTGGGCTTTGACGGACGATGAGCAGCTGCGCACGATTCTCAATGCGGCGGGCTTGGCGCGCTTGGAAAGCAAGGGCTTGCACTTGCTGCGCAGCGCCGCCGAACTGGGAGCGGACCAGGCGATCTACGTGGGCTTTTTTGACTGCTTGGGCTACAAAAACAACCGCGAGGCCTTTCGCGCCTTGGCTGAAGCCGCGCCATTGGAACGGCTGCGGGCTTTGCCAAGCGATGAGGACCGCGAGGCGCTGCTTTTCGGCATGGCGGGACTCTTGCCGGATCCGACGAAAGACGAGGTGTTGCCCGAATGGCGCGCCGCCGTGGCTGAACTCTGGCAACGTTGGTGGCGTTGCGGCCATTCCCGGCTGGAACTGAATTGGCATCGCGGTAGCACCCGGCCCTACAACAGTCCACAACGACGCCTGGCGGCGGGGCTCTCGTGGTTGCGGCGAGTGGACTATCGGCCGGCGCAATGGCTGCAGCAGCTTGCGGCAAGCAGCAGTACCGCGAGAACATTGCGCCAAGCGCTGCAGGCGCCGCTGACGTCGGCACAGAGTTGGCGGGGATACCGCGATTTTGGCCATGCCATCAAGCCGGCAGCGGACTTGCTCGGGCCACCGCGGTTACTGGACATCGCCGCCAATCTCTTCTTACCTTATCTGAATGCCCAGCTGGCGCTGACGGCGGGCGCAGACAGCGCCGCCGCGCAATGCGTTCGCGGCGCCTATATGCTCTTGCCACCCAGCCAGGAGAATCGGCTCCTCAAGGAGGCTATCCAGCGTTTTTTGACGCCACCGAGCCGCTCGCGCGAACTTATCCGCACTGTCTGCCATCAACAAGGATTGATGGACATATACAAAAACTTCTGTTTGGCGCTGGACAATAATTGCGATTCCTGCCCCTTCCGCGGCGCCGCCGCCGGCGATTTGCCTTGAGCGGTGGAAGGCGTCCCGGGATTTGCCTTGAGCGCTGAAAGCGCGACCTAAGATAGCCCAGGGCAAGCGCCCGCAGG
>JAAZKQ010000412.1 GCA_012799755.1 Lentisphaerota bacterium
AACGGTTTTAACCACGGAATACACAAACGGTTTTTAACCACGGAATACACGGAACACACGGAAATTTTTGTATAAGGGGGGGCTGACGGGGCGTGTCAGGAGGGCGGCTTCAACTCCGGTCGGGCACGGTTATCAATCGCTGACCGCTTACTGATTGTTGACCGTATGCGCAGTGGCGGCGGTTGTTTTTGGCAGGCGGGCTATTACTTTTCCCGCCGTGGTGGACAGCGCCCGCTGTCTGCCCGTCGGTCGCAGCAGGGTGTGGGCTGAATTTTTTCACTGTCGGGGCGACGGGCACGTCTATTTTATGGCCGGAGCAAGTCAGACGAAAGCGCTTATGACAGGCGAAAATCGCCCGGGGCTTTTCGGACGAACCCAAGCTTGGTTACTATAGTGGAGAATGATGATGTTTGCCGCCATTGCGGTTTGCTTGCTGTCGGTTGCAACGCCGGGAGTTCGGTGATGGTTGTAGCGATGAGAGCAGAGACACTGCTTGCGGAGGCCGCCGCCGCCTTGCTGGCAGCCGGCATTAGCAATTGCCGGCAGGAAGCCGGCTGGCTGTTGGCGCATGTGCTCGGCGAACAAGAGTTGACGGCGCAGCCATGCAGCGGCGGGGCGCCGCTGGCACCGGCGTTGGTGGTGCGTTTCAATGCGCTGCTGGCGCGGCGGCTTGGCGGCGAGCCCTTGCAGTACATCCTTGGCGACGTGGATTTCCATTGCGTCAATCTGCTGGTGGGACCGGGCGTGTTGATACCGCGACCCGAGACCGAACAGCTGGTGGACTTCGCACTGGAGCTTTATCCCGGCACGGGTGAGATTTGCGATCTCTGCACGGGTTCGGGCGCGATTGCGCTGGCGCTGGCGGCGAGCCTGCCGGGTGCGGCGGTGACGGGCGTTGATTTATCGCCGGAAGCGCTGACCTGGGCACGGCGCAATGGCGAGCGGCTGGCTTTGCCCAATGTGCGTTTCTTCCTGGGCGATCTTTTTGCGCCGCTGCCGGCGGCTGCGCGTTTCGTGATGATTACCGCCAATCCGCCCTACGTCTCGGCGGATGAGTACGAGCGGCTTGAACCCGTGGTGAAGGACTACGAGCCGCAGTTGGCGCTGCTCGCGCCTGAGCGTGGTTTGGCCATGATCAAACGTATTGCCAAGGAGTCCTGCCGCTGGCTGACGCCTGGCGGCTGGCTGCTTTGCGAGATTGGCGAGGAGCAGGGCGGCGAAGTCGGTGGTATCTTAAGAGCTTGCGGTTATGCCAAGGTCGCGATACGTCAGGACTACGCGGGCAAGGACCGCGTTGCGGTGGCGCAATGGCCGGGCGGCGCCGATGACTGAGTAGCGGCGCTGAGGGCCTTGCCCCCGCAGCCTGCGCGACCGAGCAATGGCACTGGCGGCGAGCTGTTCATTTCACGCTTGCGATGATTTTTTGGCGTATGCGTTTGTCTTGGTGATACAAAGGAGTTGTACAGAAATTAAGTTTACATTCTCGGTTCCTTTGCGGTCTTCTGTAGCGCCTTTCCAAGGCGCCTGTTTTTGGGTGTGCCCACCCCAGGCTAAAGCCTGGGGTTAAGCATGGTTAAGCGCCTACGGCGCAAGCCCTTGCATCCATACGACACATAGATGTACTGCCTTCTATTTCCCATACAGAAGACCCATTATGAAAAAACAGCCTGGAATAATTCCAGAACTGTTGCCTTAATTTTTTAACGACTCCAAAGCACGAGGAGAGCATCAACCATGCTGTATCTAATGCTGATTGTGGTGGCATTGGCCATTCCCCTGCGTTATCGGGTGAGAGTGCACGGGCTGGAGGAGTGCGCTAAAAAAGGGCGAAAAGGCATTCTTTTTCTGCCCAATCATCCGGCTTTGATTGACCCGGTGATCGTCAATCTGGTGTTGTTCTGGAAATTTCGTCCGCGGTCGTTGGTGGACATCAAGCAGATTCGTTTTGGGATACTGAAGTACTTTGAGAAGACTCTGAATCTGTTGCCTTTGCCTGACATCGGCATATCGGGCAAGAGCGGTCGCGATGAAGTGCTCAAGCAGATTGACGCTTGCGTTGATGCACTGAAGGCGGGTGACAATCTGCTGTTTTATCCGGCTGGCCGCATCTACCGCAGCCGCTCTGAGAAACTGCGTGGCAACGGCGGCGTCGCCCGCATCCTGGAGGCCTACCCGGATGTGCGCATTGTACTGGTGCGCACGCGCGGCTTGTGGGGTAGTTCCTTCGGGCGCGCCAAAGGCTACCAGAATTCTTTTGGTGAAGTACTGGTCAGCCACATCAAGCATATCCTGCTCAACGGCATCTTCTTCGGACCGCGCCGGGAGGTCAGCGTTGAGCTTGTCGAGTTGCCTGACGACTTTCCCCGGCAAGCCGACAAGGACGAGATGAACCGCTATCTGGAGAATTTCTACAATGAGGATGCTCCGCCGAACACCTATGTGCCCTACCTCTGGTGGGAGCGCGGCGGGGCGCGAGTGGTGCCCGAGCCTGGGGCAATCAATGCGGCGGTGGATACCCGCGAGGTGCCTGATGAGGTGCGTCGGAAGGTCTATGAGCGCTTGCATGAGGTGACCAGCAAGAAAATCCTGAAAGAGACCGACACGCTCGGGACCGACCTCGGGCTGGACAGCCTGATGGTCGCCGAATTGCAGGGCTGGCTGCAAGAGGAATTCGGTTTTCAGGTGAGCAATCCCGAATCCCTGCGCACAGTTGGCAGTTTGTTGCTGTCGGCTATTGGTCAAAGCGACGCCATTGAGCCGCTACGGCCCATTCCTCCCAACTGGTTTATCAAAGAGGACCCCGGCCTGTTACTGTGTCCGCGCGGCGAGCGTATTACTGACGTCTTTCTGCGCAATGCCGCCGAGGCGCCCAACTTTGTGCTGTTGGCGGATCAGAGCCGAGGCGTCCTCACCAATCGCCAGATCATTCTGGCGATCATGGCTCTGCGGCCAAGCATTATGGCCATACCGGGCGAGCGCGTCGGCATCCTTATGCCCGCTTGCGCGACGGCCAATATCGTGTATATGGCTGTGCTCTTCGCCGGCAAGATTCCCGTGCTGGTGAACTGGACCGTCGGTTTGCGCAATATGCGCTACTGCCTGGACAATGCGGAGGTGGAGACCATCATCACGTCGTCGCAGGTTATTGATCGCCTGGAAGGGCGCGGGACGGACTTCAGCGGCGTCAAGGAGCAGTTCCGCTATTTGGAGGACATTGCCAAGGGCATCAGTCTGCCGCATAAATTGCGCTGTGTGTTGGCAAGCCGTTTTTGCTGGCGGAGTTTGCGGCGGGCGGCAGTGCCGGAGATTGCGGCCGTGCTGTTCACCAGCGGTTCGGAGAGCCGCCCGAAGACCGTGCCTTTGACCCACAAAAACATCTTGAGCGACCTGACGGCGGCGATGGCGCCGATGGGCCTGCGCCGTGATGATTGCGTGCTGGGCATGCTGCCGCCTTTCCACTCCTTTGGCCTGCTGTTGAATTTCGTCATGCCGACCTGTGCGAGTTTGCGCGTGGCTTATCATGCCAATCCGACCGAGGGCGACATGTTGGCGCGGCTTACAGCGGCTTATCGGGCGACCATGCTGGTCGGCACGCCGACCTTTATCGCCAACATCCTGCGGCGAGGGGATAGCGAGCAGGTACGCACCGTGCGGCTGATCATCACTGGCGCGGAAAAATGTCCGGCAGAGACTCTTGCGCTCTTCCGGGCGAAGTGCCCGTCGGCGGCATTTTTGGAAGGCTACGGCATTACGGAGTGTTCGCCGGTGGTGGCGCTGAACCAGCCTGGCGATGCCAAGGCCGGCTCCATCGGCAAGATTCTACCCTGCCTGGATTGGCGAGTGCTTGACCAGGAGATGAAGCCGGTGCCGGCGGGTGGCACGGGGATGCTCTATGTCAGTGGGCCAAGCGTCTTTGGCGGCTACATGAACTATGAGGGGCCGTCGCCTTTTGTGGACTTTGAGGGCAAGACTTGGTACCGCACGGGCGACTTGGTCAGTGCCGATGAGGAGGGCTTTATCTTCTTCAAGGGCCGCCTCAAACGTTTCGTCAAGATCGGCGGCGAAATGGTGTCGTTGCCGGCCATTGAAGAGGTACTCATGGAGAAGTACCGGAGCGAGGACGTGCCTTTGCCGCTGGCCGTCGAGGCGCTGGGCACGGAAGAGCAGCCGCTGGTTACGCTCTTCACGGTGCTGGATATTAGTCGTGAACAAGCCAATACCACTTTGCGCGAGGCGGGTTTGTCGCCCATCCACAATATCAGGCAGGTCATGAGCCTCACGGTCATGCCGGTGTTGGGCAGCGGGAAGACCGACTATCAGACCTTGAAGAAGATGACGACGGGTGGCGGTTGACATGACGACGGCTTCACTGCATATCCATAGCGGCGACGCCGCAGCCGGCCTGGCGCGGGGCGTCATTGCCGGCACGCATCTGTCCTGGCACGATTTGCTGATGAATGGGCCGCTGCCGTCGGGTGATGATGACGACGCATGGTACGAGACCCGCGCCGGCGCACTGGCCCCTTTTGCCGGTGGCGCTGACAAAGCCGGGCGTTTCCTGCGACAGAGGGACCAAGATTTGACGGCAGCCATCGCTGCCGCGTCTGAAATCACGCTGTGGTTTGACGCCTGCCTCTACGACCAGCTGCTGCTTTGCGCACTTCTGGCGCGCAACCAGGCGTTGCGTAGCGCGCTGTCGCGCACCTATTTGCTTTGCCTGGACTCGGCGCCCGGACGGCCGCGCCTTCTTGGTTTCGGCGAGTTGAGCGCCGCCGAACTGCCGCCACTGCTGGCTCGTCGCGTGCCGTTAACGGCCGCGCATTTGGCTGCGGCTGATGATGCTTGGCAGGCTTTCACTGCACCGACGCCCGAACCTTGGTTGGCGCTGGCGCAGGGCGATAACCCGCTCTTTCCCTATGTACCGGCGGCGGCGCAGCGTTTGCTGGAGCAGCTGCCCTGCGTGCGCACGGGCTTGGACCGCCTGGAGTACGAGATTCTTTCCGGCGTGCTGGATGGATTCTCGCAGCCCGTCGCTCTCTTCAAACACGTTTCCGCGCAGGAGACCATGCCTTATTTTGGCGACAGCATGCTGTGGCACGCGCTCAACGCTCTCTGCGATGGCCCGACGCCGCTCTTGCAGTTGCGGGGGCCAACGCCGCGTCTGCCGGTAGCGGCGCCTGCTGCCGGCGAGGCCGCGCCGTCGCCCATTTCGTCCTACACCATTCTGGGCACCTTGCAGGGCATGCGCAGCCTCTGGGGCTGGGGCGATTGGCGAGTGCTGCGGCCAGTCAAGCGCTATGTCGCCAATGTGCTGCTGGATGGCCCCGGCTGTTGGCGCTGGGACCGCTGGCAGCAGCGACTCTGTCTACTGCCAGCAACAACGCCAGCGCGAAGCGGCGCTACATGGGGAGCTTTGACGTGACGATAACGGCCTGCTCAATGACACGTTTGGCGGACTGCGGTTTGATT
>JAAZKQ010000413.1 GCA_012799755.1 Lentisphaerota bacterium
GCCATCAAGCCTAGTTCCCTGTTGATTAAGACGTTGAAATAAATGCTCGATATTGGTGATATCCGGACGATCATCGTTATTTGCTTCTTGACATGAAGAACTTAATAATTCTGAGGGAGCTTGAAGTGCCAGAACAGTTGTATTCAATGCCGTAGCAATCCCGTTCGAAATATTCTCCATATCAAATTCCGGATCTTCAAGCTTCTCCAGAATCTTCTCTACCCAGGTGCCTTTACATAACGAGACATCAGTCTTCAGTTTTTCTTTATTGATAGTACCATTTTCGAAAGCGTCAAGAAGCAAAGATACGGGTATAGGATAAGCGGCTTTTATTGGTTGCATCTCTTCGGGGCGTGGGCGGACGTATTGGTTAGTCGAGGTATCTTTTTTTAGGTTGACGTGCAGCCATTCGCGAACAGTGCTTGCTCCTAGAATTCCTTCATTATCTCCTTCAGTATATCCCCAAGGATGGGCAGTAGTTGTCACGCGAAATAAAAAATTACGCGAACTATCTTTTGGTAGAGCCTTAGGAGCTATATCTAGCCAAAGGATTGATTTTTTGGGGTTTGTTATTTCCTCTTTAGATGAGAACTTATCAAAACCTAGCTGAATGGCATTAACTCTTTGTTGACCATCGAGTAAATGATATTTTGCTCCCTCATCATCAGTTTTTCGCTGACTATCGATTGCTTCGCAAATAACAAAAGAGCCTATTGGAATACCACGCATAAGTGAATCCCATAATAATTCTATTTGCTTTGGCTTCCACACTAAACCGCGCTGCAAAGCAGGAATGCTGACCATACCTTCTCCTTCTTTCGTAGTCCAGCTAGCAATGTCAGCTAATTTTAGGGTCAATGGTTCCATTTTGACTTCTCCCTAGTGGATACTTGCCTACTATCTTTGAATGGTACTATCATTATTATCAAAATCAAAGTCGAATTAATCTGCTGTTACAAGATTTCACCAAGATTCGGTTCCAGATTCATTCATCTTCATCATCATCGTCACGGTTGCAAAACATCATCTTCAAAGTACTTTCCCTTTCTTCCTCCCACCTTTTTGGGTCAAAGAACTTACAATCATTTCGAAAACAATCTATACACTCGTTTCTATCAAATTCCGCTGGGAAAAGATCAGTTTTATCTTTAAAACGAGGACACATCTTTCCTTGCAATTCATAAGGAAAATGACTTAGAAGGTATAATAGAAAGGGTTCACCGCAATTTGGGCAATCGCCGTCATTATCACAGACCTGCTCAGGAGTTATGCTCTGCCTGCATACATGGCACACCAACACATATTTACCGTTGCATAAGCCTTCTTGCGGTAGCAGGTCTTCACAAATCGGGCATTCAAAGCTCCATTGAATATTTTGCACATCAAGTTTGTGTTTGCATCGCAGACACTTTACGGTTGTTTTTCCCATTCTTTCACTCTCCTTTTATTCCAAATACTTCCTCACCGTATTTCTCGACGTTCCCAGTGCTTCGGCGGCTTTGGTGATATTGCCGTTGTATTTTTCGCAGACGCGTTTGATGTGTATTCGCGTTGCTTCTTCCAGGTTATCGGGGGCGGGAGTTGCGCTTGTTGGTGACAGACCGGCGTTGATTTCTTTGTGTTCGCGGATGAGATGGCGGTAGTCGCTGATGCCCATGACTTCGGCGCGTTCCAGCAGATTGAAGAGTTCGCGGACATTGCCGGGGTAGTCGTAGTCCATGAGCGCTTCGAGCTGCGCCGGGGTGAGCTGTCCGGGCATTTTGGTGCGTTTGCGGAAGGCGCGGACGATGTCCGGAATGTCCTCGCGGTGTTCCCGCAGCGGCGGCAGGCGCAGTTGAATGATGTTTAGGCGGTGGTAAAGGTCCTCGCGGAACTTGCCGTCCCGCACCATGGCAGGCAAATCGCGATTGGTGGCGGCGATGACGCGCACATCCACCTCGGTTTCAGTCTTGTTGTTGCCCAAGCGATAGAAACGGCCGCCTTCCAGAACGCGAAGGAGGGTGCCTTGGACCTCGAGGGGCAGCTCGCCAATTTCATCCAGGAACAGCGTCCCGCCGTCAGCAGCTTCGAATACGCCGGCGCGTGCCTCGGTTGCGCCGGTGAAGGCGCCCTTTTCATGGCCCAGGAAGCGGCTTTCCAGTAGATTTGGCGTGACGCTGGCGCAGTTGAAGGCGATTAATGGCTCATCTTTGCGGCTCGATTTATTATGCAGCAGTGTGGCCGCTGTCTCCTTGCCTGTGCCGGTTTCACCGTAAATCAGCACTCGCGCGCGCTCATGTTGGGCAATACGGTTGATTTTGTCTTGCAGGTCGGCGATGGCAGCGCTCTTGCCGGCAAACTCGCGACCTCCATAGCGCTTGAAGTGCTCGATCATGCCCCTTTCGGCATCCGTCCAGGCGCTGTCCGTATGCCCGGCGGCAATATGGCGGATGACGCGGGAGTAGGCTTGCTCATCCTGGTAGTTGCGATAGAAATACATCGCCGCGTCAAGGAACTGCTCATATTTTTTGCCGATGGCCGTCTTGTCATCCAACAGCTCAAGCAAGTCACTGGTATCCTGTTCGTAGGCTATGGCGGTTGCTTCAAAGACATCGCCGCCGGCGATGTGTGCATTCAGATTCGCCTTGATGTCATTTTCCATCCATGCCGGAAAGTCCAAGGCGCTAATCCAGGACACCTTGACTTTCTTTTTTTTCAGGCTTTTCAGCGCTTCTGCCAGCCGTTCGGGATTGCCGCTCAGACCGACGCCGAGGATGGCGATGTCAGTATAGCCCTCGACCGACTCCAGGAATTCCGGCAGGCGACGCTTGCTCATGCCCAGAATGTCCGCCTCCTTGAAATGCCGCAAGGCCAGAGCAGCGGCAAAGGCGTAATCCCGATAGCCCCAGCCAGTGAGAATCAGTGTCTTGCTCATCATGTTCACCCTTGTTGTGCGGTGCTGAAATGCCGGATGAATCCGTCCGGGATGCCGGTTTGCGCGATGATGCCGGCGCAGGTCATGGCGTCTGCA
This sequence comes from Lentisphaerota bacterium, assembly GCA_012799755.1. Lineage (GTDB taxonomy): Bacteria > Verrucomicrobiota > Lentisphaeria > Oligosphaerales > Oligosphaeraceae > Oligosphaera. The sequence goes on from JAAZKQ010000413.1 coordinate 3,011, forward strand.
AGCGCATTGTGATGTTGAAAGCGGATGCCGAAATGGTCGGCCATTGCGCTTAAGGCGTGCGACTTCATGTCGGGGAAGAGCTTTCGGCAGATAAAGACGCTGTCTGCGTAAGCGAACTCAACCGGCGGCAACTCATAGAGTGCCAGGACGCTGCGCAGCTGTCGCAGGTCAAAAGGCGCGTAGTGGATGATCACACAATCCGCTGACAGCAGCATCTGTTGCAAGTCCGGCCATATTGCCGGGAATTCCGGCCTATCCTTGACATCCCAGTAGTTCAGGCCGTGGATTTCGGTGAATTCCGGCAGCATCCAGCGGTAGCCGGGATGCGGGTGGATCAGCCATTCCCGGCTATCGGTCAGCACGCCGTCTGTCAGCACAGCGCAACCAGCGGCGCAGATACTGCCGTCCTTCCGGTTTGCCATTTCAAAATCAAGACCAGCGAGTTTCATCGTGTCCTTCCTTGCCTGTTGATGTAGCCCTGTAGCTGCGAGCGAACCCGGCTATTGTTGGCGCTGATTCATGTGTCGCCTTTCCAAGGCTCTGATTTCGGGGGGATGCCGTGCCCCGGGTTCCGCTTCGCTCCACCTGGGGTTACTCATGGTGCCAGCTCTCCGAGCTTGCTTTTCAACGAGCGCTGGTGTCGCGCACTGGGGCACGGTTATCAATGAGTGACCGCTTACCTGGTATTGTTGGCGCTGATTCATGTGTCGCCTTTCCAAGGCTCTGATTTCGGGGGGATGCCGTGCCCCAGGTTCCGCTTCGCTGCACCTGGGGTTACTCATGGTGCCAGCTCTCCGAGCTTGCTTTTCAACCAGTGCTGGTGTCGCGCCCCGGGCACGGTTATCAATCGGTGACCGGTTACGTGGCATGGTGGACGAGACGGCAGCCGCGCGCAGGGCTGACACAAGTACCCTGTTCACCTGACGATCTGCATGCCGCCGTTTTGCCCCTGCCAAACAGCTTGTCTGACGGCGGGGAAGTTCACCGCGCAGTTGGGAAACAGGCGTCTGGCGTCGCAGTTTGCAGGGACGAGGAGTGTCAGTGGGTGACCGGTTACCCCAAATTATCACCCTAGCGGTGTTGCATTCGCCCGTAGAGAAAACATATTGTTCATTAGCCAGTCGGCTAAGAAAACCACCACCAACAGGAGAAATAGCATGGGCATCGGAGCAATGGAATGGCTGCTTATCTTCCTGATCGTGCTGCTGCTTTTCGGCGCCAAACGGCTGCCTGAAATTGCCCGCTCACTGGGCAAAGCCACGCAGGAATTCCGCAAAGCCAAAAATGAAATCGTCAACAGCGTCGAAGGAAGCGACACTAACACCGGCAACAACAGCGCCCCGCCCGCCGAGGCGCCCGCCAAAGATGGCGGACAGTCGCCCAAACAGAATACATGAAGAGCCCTTGGTCCATTGGCCAAGCGGCTGCCAAAGCACGCTGAAGGCGTGCGATAATCAGCCTGGGATTGCGCTTGTGCTGCGCCCCAGGCTGATATGAAACCCGTCGCGCGAGTCGTCGGAACTCGCAACGAAGAAGCATCTAATCCCCCTTGTGACAAGGCTGCTGAAATCATCTGGAAGCACAATTTGCGTAAGCAGTCACCCATTGATATTCGCAGCACAGTCGGGAAACATGCGTACTTGGTGGCGTTTGCGGGGTCATGTCACGCTGCGGGCTGCAAGCCCGCAGTACAGCCGGGAGAGGGGCGCCCGGCAAAGCGGCTGGAAGCCGCTTCCACTCTGCCGGAAGGCGCAGGTTTGCGCCGCTTGCCAAGTTCCTGCCGCAAACGACAAAGCTGCACGCCGAGGGCGTGCAACATATTAGCCCCGGGCAAGCGCCCAAAGGCGCGACGCTTCCAAGAGTCACCGGCGTCGGCCAACCAGTCTCTTGAGTCCAATGTGTCATTCCCCGCGGTCCCGCGCGTCCCGGTTGTCCAATCCCTGGAATCATGCCTTATGAGTCGTGAGTTCCCAGCCTAATATAGAATCAAGCGGAGCCATGGACGAGCGCAAGCAATCCATCATAGACCATCTTGAAGAACTGCGCATGCGGATACTCAAGTCGCTCGCTTGCGTAATCCTTTTTTTCGCGCCGGGCTACGTTCTGGCACAGCCGTCAATTGAGGCCCTCAAGCGCTATGCGGCGCCGCCCGGAGTGAAGTTTTACTACATGGAGCCGATGGCGCTGTTTTTCACCCGCATGAAGCTCGGGCTGGTCTATGCGTGCCTGTTCTCGCTTCCGGTGATCGCCTATCAGATTTGGCGCTTCGTGGCACCGGGGCTGTATCGCCAAGAGCGCTATTACATCAGCCGTCTGAGCGGTGTGAGCACCCTGCTGTTTTTGTTGGGCGTGGCCTTTTCGCTGTTCGGCGTTTTTCCGATGCTGATGCGCTTTTCCTACGGCATGTCCACCGATGACATCGCGCCGATGCTGCAAGTTGACAGCGTCATCAGCATGGCCGCCCTGCTGTCGCTGGGCTTCGGCATCATGTTCCAACTGCCGATCATTGTCTTTTTCTGCGTCATCAGCGGCATCATCCCGCTTGATGCCATGCACAAGGCCCGGCCTTTCATCGTGCTGATCATCTTCGTGCTGGCGGCGATACTCACCCCGCCGGACGTAATCAGCCAGCTTTGCATGGGCGTGCCCACTTGGCTGATCTTCGAAATCAGCCTCCTGACCGTCAGCAGATACGCCCGCAAACAAAAGACCGAAAGCAACGACGAGGACGAGGAGACTAGCGATGACAGGAACGACGCAGAGAACAATAAGCACGACAGAACCGCCGCCACGACTGCCGCCACCGCCATATCCGAAGAGCCCGGCTGGCTGGCGCCGGACGGCAGCAACAGCGATATCTATCCCAACGACATGATCAGCGGCGGCGAGCCGCTTGCGGACGTACATCCGGGGCGGGTCCGCCATCTCGGCCCCGGTCGCCGCGGCCGTGCCGGCAAGGGCCGTCGCCGCAGCTAATTTTTCGCGAGGACTTTCATGATAGTAACTGTAGTCAGACATGGCCAGACCGTCGCCAACGAAACCAACACCATCCAGGGCCAGAGCGACACCGCGCTGAATGCCTTTGGCATCAAGCAGGCAGAACGCCTGGCTGAGCGCTTGCGCGGCACCAGCTTCGCGGCAGTCTACAGCAGCGACCTGTCGCGCGCGATGGACACCGCCCGCATCATTGTTCCCGACCAGGCGCCCATACCCACGCCGGCCTTGCGCGAATGGCACCTCGGCGCCTGGCAGGGCATGAGCTCCAAGGAAGTCCGCGAGCGTTTTCCCGGCGAGATGGAGGCCTTCCTCAACGACCGCCCCGGCCTCCGCGTCACCGGCGGCGAAACCAAGAGCGAAGTCTACAAACGCGCGGCGGACTTTTTGCGCTCGCTGCCGGCCAAGCACGCCGACGAGCATTTGCTGGTGGTCAGCCATTGCGGACTGATCCGCGCACTGCTCAAGGAGGTTCTGGCGGCATCCGGGCCATGGCCGCGACAGCCGCAGGTGGCCAACGCCTCCATCAGCCGTTTCGTCTATGCAAAAGGCCTCTGGCAGTTGGCCTGCTGGAACGACACCGCGCACCTGCAAGGCTTGGAGTCCAGCAGTGGCAACTATTGACAAACAGCGCAACGCTGCTGAACGCGAGGCCATGGCGCTCTACGACGCCTGCCGGCTCTGCCCGCGACAATGCGGCGTCAACCGCAACGCCGGCGAACGCGGCGTCTGCGGCGAGAGCAGCGACTGCCGTATCGCCTCTTTCACGGCGCATTTCGGCGAAGAGCCGACCCTCAGCGGCCGCCTCGGCTCCGGCACCATCTTCTTCAGCGGCTGCTCCTGCGGCTGCTTCTTCTGCCAGAACTATCAGATCTCCCAAGAGCACCTCGGCCGGACGCTGAACCACGACGAGCTGTACAACGAAGCCAAGAGGCTGATTGCGCGCGGCGTGCACAACCTCAACTTCGTCACCCCGGAACACTGGTGGCCGCATATCAGCGTGCTGTGCCGCCGGCTGCGCGCCGAAGGCGAGTCATTGCCTTTCGTGTGGAACAGTTCGGGCTACTTCCTTACGGAATGGCTCGACCGGCAATGCCAACTATTCGATATCTTTCTGCCGGACTACAAATTCGCCGATCCGGCACTGGCTGAGGCCTGCATGGGCGACAGTCGCTACCCCGACCTGGCATTGGCCGGTATTTGCCGGCTGGCGGAACGAGTAGGCTTTCTGCGACCTTGGGACGAAAGTGGCGACATCTGCGCCGGCCGCGGCCTGATGGTACGGCATCTGGTGCTGCCCGGACAAGTCGAAAACAGCCTGCGCGTGCTCGACAAGCTCGC
>JAAZKQ010000414.1 GCA_012799755.1 Lentisphaerota bacterium
CCTGCGGGCGCTTGCCCTGGGCTATCTTAGGCCGCACCTTCGGTGCTGAAAACCAAAGGCAACAGAAAACGGCTAATGATCAATGGGGGACTGGTTACATAGTTTCGTAAGCGGTCAGCACGGTCTGGGTGGACAAGTATGGATAAAGCAACCACGATCTTTTGCCTTGACTTCACTGACATGGGGATTTTCTTGACACGGGGGCAAGTCGGCAGATAGTGTAGCGTGTTTGCGGCTTTGTCTGCCATGCTTCCTTACCTTTCTACCAACCAGGAGTCTGCCATGTTCCGTTACATCTGTTCGGCCTTGTTGCTTTGCGCTGTGCCCCTTGCGCTGTTTGCCGCCGAGGACGGCAATCTCTTCAAGAACACAGATTTTGCCGCCGGTATGAGCTACTGGTGGTCGTCCTTCGCGGCCAATGCGCGCGCTCACGGCCTGACGCATCGCATTGAGGACGGCAAGCTGGTGGTGGATATACCCGTACCGGCGGAGGGCAGCATCGGCCAGGTCCTCTTGGGGCAAAGCGCGCCGCTCAAGGCATACGAAAAATATCGTCTGTCCTATACGATCACCATTGATAAGCCGGGCGTAATGCGCCATGTCTATCAGCTGTCCAATGAGCCGTGGACGGCGCTGGGCCTGGTTGAGAACATTCCCCTGCAACCCGGCACCCATCAGCTCAGCGCAATCTTCGTTGCCGAACGCGACAAGCCGGACTTGCCGGCGCATTTCACCTTCAACCTCAGCCGCTTGCAGGGCCGGGTCGTCCTCAGCGATTTCATGGTCTGCGCGTACAATGAGCTGCCGCTGGACTTGCTCAATCCCACTTGGCAGGCCTTTATTGACGTACAGGCGCCGGACTCTTATGCCGAGCTACCCGCGATCCTACGGAGCCCGGCGGGCGCCGAAGTTCAACCGATTGCCGCCGGCTTGCAGGCCGGCGTCATAGACATCCGCGCGCTCAACCAGGGGCGTTTCAAGGAACGCGCTGTCGCCGTCCTCTACAATGACTTCAGCGTCACGCAGGCCGGCGGCATCACCCTCGGTCTTTCTGCCGATTGGTGGATGGAGCTGCACTGCAACGGTGAGCGCGTGTATGATACCTTGCAAAAGGGTAACGTCTCGCAGCGCTTTGAACCCAACGACCACGTGGTCAATGTCGCCGTCAAGCCCGGTCGCAATCTCATTGCCATCAAAGTTCTTAGCGGCTCCGCTGGTTGGAAGTTCGTCTGCGGCAAACCATTGCCGCCCATCGTCTATAAGCCCAATGACGAATGGCAGCCCGTTGATCTCAGCAATGTCGTCATTGAAGAAGGCAGCGCCCTTGACTTTAGCGCGCTTGTGCCCAAGCCCGCTGGACAACTCGGTCGCCTCTGCATTCGTGACGACGGCGAGTTGGTCTTCACCGACGCACCGCAGCAAATCGTTCGCATGCAGGGCTTCAACGGCTTCCCGACCTCAATCTGGTACCAGCAGGACGATGCCGAATTCAGGCGGCAGGTGACTGCCTTCGCTCAGGCCGCCAGGCGGCAGGGCTACAGTCTCTTCCGCGTCCATGGGCTTCTTGACAAGTGGCTCTGCCAGGACTCTATCGGCGACATGGCCATCAACCCCAAAAAACTCGACCGCTGGGACTACATTCTCGCCGAACTCAAAAAAGAGGGCATCTATGCGCATATCGTCATCTTTTCCTTCGGGCTTTACGATGACCCCAAGAACGCCAAGCAACTCTTTGAGGAGCGCAATAAGCACCGCTTGATGCTCTACTTCGGCGGCGACTGGGAACGTACACATTTTCGCTACGGCGCCGAGACTCTCCTCAACCACGTCAATCCCTATACTGGTCTGGCCTGGAAGGACGATCCGCTGATCGCTTTTCTCGAATTCTATAACGAGCAGGGCTCGGGCTTTGGGGTTATCCACCAAGTCATGCGTGATGATCCCGATGCCTGCGCGCTTATCGAAAAGCGTTGGCATGACTGGCTCGCGGCCACCTACGCCGATGGTGTTCCCGCAGAGCTCCAGGCCGAGCTGGCCGGCACACCGCTCAATCAGGCGCCCGTGCCCAATTTCTATCGTGACAAAGCCACGCCGCTGGGCAATGCCTTCGGTCTTTTCCGCTCCTTCATTACCGTTGACGGCGCCGATTGGTGCCGGCAAGTCGTACGTGATAACGGCTACCAGGGCTTGATCACCCAGTACAACGGCTCGAAACGCCTGGGGTGCAGCGCCGCCCGCTGGCAGATCAGTCAGGTCATTGATCTCCACGCATACTACCAGCACCCGCGCGGCGGCTGGGGAGCGCCCGGTTGCACCGTCGAACAGGACAGTTCGCTGACTGACGCCGCCAACTACTGGCGCAACACCAACGCCTGCCGTTTGTCGGGTCGGCCCTTCATCGTCAGCGAATTCAATCATTGCTATTGGAATCCCTATCAGTATGAAGCCGGTTTGGTCTTTCCGGCCTACTCGGCGTTGCAAGGCTTCAGCGCACTGCAAATCCACTCCGACCCCGTCGCCCTCAGCGTTACAAAGCGTATCATTGAGAGTTTTTCCTGTGCGCAATCGCCGGTTGTTCGTGCCAACGAGCTGCTCTCGACCCTGCTGTTTTTGCGTGGCGACGTGCAGAAGGCGCCGCACCTGGTTGAGCTGGTCGTCCCGGAAGCGAGTTTGGCCAGCAACGGCCTGACGCATTGGGCGGTCTCCACCGAGCAAAGCCGCCTGGCGCTGCTCACCGGCTTCTCGCTGGCTTTCCCCTGGGCCAAACGCGCGGACGGCACCAGTCGCGGTCGGGTTCCTGACCTGCAAATCCTCCCTGATGATGCCGCCAAGGTTGATGACCAAGATTGGTTCGTCAACGTCATCGAAAATCCCGATGGCCAATTCTCCTTGGCCAAGACCGTGCAGGTTCTTCGGGAGAAGGGCGTCCTCAGCCGGCAGAACGGCAGCAATGTGGAGGCCGGCATCTTCGAGAGTGACACCGGCGAAATTGTCATGCGCACGCAGGACCGGGTGCTGAAGGTCATCACGCCGCGCACGGAGGCTGTCGCCATGGAAGCCGGCAAGAGTGAGCCTATCGGCCGCCTGCATATCCGCGACCTCAGCGTGGCGGCGACGGTCGCCATCGCTTCGACGAGTATGACGCCTTTGGCGGAGGCTGAACGCATGCTCTTCATCTTCTCAACCCAGACCCAAAATACCAATGCGACCTTTGGGCACGATGGTCGCCTGAAGATTCAGTCGGGGAAGGCACCCATACTGCTCCGGACGGGCACAGTCCGTGCGCATTTTACGCCCGCGCAAAAACGGCCCTTCGCTCTCTATGCCTTGGATTTCAATGGCCGGCGCCGGGAACAACTGCCCGTTGAGTACCAAGGCGATGAACTCGTCATCACCATTAACAGCGGCGCCCTCAAGCAGGGTCCGACGACCTTTTTTGAACTTGTCGCCGAATAGGGACGCCAAGAAACAATGCGCCCGAAGCGTTTCTCAAGCATTGTACGAATTTCGGTAGTGGCGCGTTCAGCTGACCACCACCTGCCATCCAAGTACCATCCTAGCCCTGGAGGAGCGACCATGAAGATGAAGTCCTGCTTGCTTGCAGTCCTGTTGGCGGCCGGCGCCGCCGTCCCTGCCGTCGAAATCCACTCAGGCTTTGGCGTTTGTGCGCACCTCGGTTGGAGCGCCGAATACGCGAAGCTCATTGAAGAGCTTGATCTGATGCAGGCCGCCGGCATCAAATGGGCCCGCGCGGACTTCACCTGGGCGCAAATCGAGCCGCGCGAAAACGAATTTGATTTTGCTGTCTACGACCGGGTCGTTGCCGAAGCCGAAAAACGCCAGGTAAAAATCCTGCCCATTCTCTGCTACAACAGTAAATGGACAAAGGGCTTCGCGCACGAGAACCTTGATGCCTGGGCGCGCTACGTCCGCACTCTTGTCAGTCGCTATGGTGATCGCCTGAAGCACTGGGAAGTGTGGAACGAGCCCAACATCGGCTTCTGGAAACCCAGCCCCAACCCCGAGCAGTACGTTTCCTTGCTGAAAGTCAGCTATCAGACCATCAAGGCCGTTGATCCGGCACTGGAGGTGCTCTATGGCGGCATGGCCGGCGTCGCGCCTAAGTTCCTCGAAGACACCCTCAAACTGGGTGCGGGCGCTTTTTATGACATTATGAACATCCATCCCTACTGTTACCCGGCGACCATTGAGCAGAGGCGCTCCCTCGTCGAAGTGGATGAGCTGCGCGAGATTCTCCGTAAGTACAATGCGCCGGAGCGCATTTGGATCACCGAGACCGGCTGGCCCACCCATCAGTCCGAAGCGCCCATCCATGCCCGCTTCTGGGCGGAGATGATTGTCGCCGGCGCCAAACGCCGTTTCCCGGGGCAAGAACGCTGGACCTGCGCCGTGGTTGTTGACCCCGCCGAATACGCCGCCGGCGGCCGCAGCACCCGCGAAGAAATCTTCAAGGCGTTGGCAGCCAACCCGGCCTTCACGGCAAAGGCCGTCACTTGGGCGGAAGCCGCAGCGATTACCCCAGCCGACACGCAGATTCTCGTCGCCCTGGTTGGCGAGCATTTCGCGAAGAATCAGTACGACAAGCTGCTCAGCTACGTCCGCGACGGCGGCATGCTCGTCCATATCGGCGGCGTGCCTTTATACTACGCCGATGAGTACGACGCGGAAAACGCCTGTTGGGTCCCCGCCCGCAACAACGCTCCCGAACGTTATCGCGCCGGCCTCCGTATCGGCTGGAGCGCCTGGTGGATTGACAAAGAGCTGCCCGAAAAGGCCGAAGTCACCACTGTCGCCGGCGAGGCGCTGAACTTTACGATCCCGAAGAAGCTCGAAACCACCCGCTGGTTCAATGATAAACTTCTCAAGGAAGGCGACGAATTCGTCCCGCTGCTCAAAGCCAGTGACAAGGCCGGCAAGTTTATCGGTTGGCCGGTCGCGCTCTATCTTTTCAACAGCGACTACAAGGGCGCAGTGCTTACTGCTTGCCTGCCCACGGGGCATAACTCCGGCGTCACTTGGGATGTCCAGGGCGGTCGCTGTCCTCGTGCCTATCTCACCTACCTCGAAAGCGGCATTGAAGTCTTTTTCTGGTACGAATTCCGCGACGGCGGCAGCGACCCCTATTACAACGAACATCACTTCGGCATGATCCAGCTCGGGCTCGAACCCAAACCCGCCTACAATGCCCTCAAATACGCCATTTCCCTCGTTGGCGACAAGCCCCAGTTCACAGGTAAAAGCATCAATGCCGACGGCGTGGTCAGCATCGGCTTCAAGACCGCCAGCGGCCAAGGCATGGCCATCTGGAACAAATTCGGACCTGACATGGCCTGCAGCTTCCCCGCGCCGGCTGCCGTCTTCAAGGCCACCGACCATCTCGGCGCCGCACTTGAGCTCAAAGCCGAGAACGGCGTTATCACCCTCAACGCCGGCGAAGCGCCGACCTATATCCTCTGGTAGGGATTAAGTCAACCGGGGCCCAATGCCGCCGTAAGCGCCAAACCCCTCTGACCGGGATTCCGGCAAGCTTTGCCAGATATCGCTTGGCGCTTGGCGTCCGGTGGCGGGACATTGCAAATGGCGCCGCTGCCAATATGTTTTTTGCACAGTGCGCTCACTGCGGCCAAACGGCTTCAGTTGTACTGGCACTCGTTCGCCGAAACGCCACCGCGACACGCGCCCACATCATACCGGGAACCAGCCCATGCGTAGCATATTCAATTTTCTTATCGTAACGAGCTTCCTCGCAGTCGTTTGGCCCTGCTTGGCCGAAGAAACACGTCTCGGAAACCGACTGACACCGACGGTGCTGGCTGTCCGCAAAGCACTGCCTTGGGTCGTCAATATCGGCACAGAGAAAGTCATCCGCGTCAATGATGGTTACGATGTCGTCTATGACGATTATTACCGGCAGATTTGGCGGCTGCCCCGCTCCAAAGAAGTCAAAGAGTACTTTCCGCTGGGCAGCGGCGCGATCGTTGACTCCCGCGGGTTGCTGGTGACCAACTACCACGTCGTGCAGCGGGCGCAGAGCATTGAAATCCGCCTGTGGGATGGCACGAACTACCACGCTCATCTCGTCGGTTTCGACGCTTCCAACGACTTGTGCCTGCTGCGCATCGCCGGCGATTTCCAGGACAAACCCCTGGCCACGGCCGAATTTGGCCTGCCGGATGACCTGCTGTTGGGCGAAACCGTGCTCAGCGTGGGCAATCCCTACGGCCTGGAGCACAGCGTGTCGCAAGGCGTGCTCAGCGCCATCAACCGCAGCCTCATTGATGGAGAGACGACCTATGACGATATTTTGCAGACGGACGCCGCCATCAACCCGGGCAACAGCGGCGGCCCGCTGATCAATCTCAACGGCGAGCTCATCGGCTTGAATCTGGCCACTCGCGACGACGCGGAAGGCATCGGCTTTGTCATCCCGATGAAGCGGATTGAGAAATTCCTCAGTCACTGGCTGTTGCCGGAGCGTTTTTCGTCTGCTTGTCTGGGCATGGTTCTGGATCAGCCTTTTGTTATGGGTGAAAAGGGCATTATTCTGCCCGAGGTGATGCCCTGCGGCGAGGCTCAGCGCGCCGGTTTGCAGAAGGGCGATGAGGTGGTTTCCGTCAACGGCCGGCCTATTCGCCGCCTGGTTGATTTCGGGCGTGCGGTGTGGGCGTTGCAGAGCGGCGACGAGGTGCGCATGACCCTTGCCGATGGGCGGGAGCTGACGACTACCGTCGGCACCATGAACCCGTCAAAGTTGATCCAGACCCGCCTGGGCCTGCAAGTGCAGAAACTCACCCGCGATCTCAATTTGGCGATGGGCTTCAAGCCGGATTTAACCGGTGTGACCATCAGCCAAATATATCCCGAGGGCGCTTTCGCCCGCCAACAACCGACCTGGCGGCGCTACTTGAAACGCGGTGATGTGATCATTCAAGCTGAAGACCAACTCACGCCGGACGAAAAAGCCTTGGCAGAGGTCCTAAGCAAGACTCGCAGCGGCCAGAATCTGCGCCTTATCGTTCTTTGCCTGGATGGTCGTTACAAGCATTACGTGACGCTTGCCGTTGACATCACGCTGAATTAAAGCCTTTGCCCGGTTGCAGGCGCCGACAGTGACAATATGGTAAACGTCGTGTCCGGGCGTGTAGCCCGCACTTCTCTTTCATCGCGCCTTTCACGGCACCCATAGCGAGGCTAGCGCCGTCAATGACATTTCGTGATTTCATGCTGGTAGTCGTTCTGCTTGCGTTAGCCGCTGTGGCTGTGGTCGTGCTGGCGCCGCCACTCGCCGAGGTGCGACGCCTGCGTCAGGAAATTGCTGAGCTGCAAGAGAAGCAGAAAGAGCAGGACGAACGCTTTGTCCTGATGCGACAGGAAATGGATGCGCTCCAGCGCGGCGAACCACGCGCCATTGAGCGCGTCGCCCGGGAGAAATTCGGCTACTGCCGCCCTGGTGAAGAAATTATCCACATGGACTGAGCCGATGGCGCTTCCCCGCGAGATCACCTTACCTTTTACCGAGGCGAGTGTTCGTGCCCTTGAGCTGGGCGAGCCGTTATTGTTGACCGGTGTGATTCACAGCGCCCGTGATTCCGTGCACAAGCGCTTGGCCGGCGGCGCCGAACCGGCGGCGGGCCTGGACTTCAACAACGCGGTGCTCTATCACTGCGGGCCGGTGGTCATTCGCGACGCTTCCGGTCGCTGGCGCGTGACGGCGGCCGGGCCGACGACTTCGAGCCGGGAAGAGCCCTACATGGCCGCACTTATCAGCCGCTTTCATCTGCGGGGAATCATCGGCAAGGGCGGCATGGGAGCGGCGACGGCTGCGGCTTGTCGCGAGCATGGCTGCGTCTACCTCCACGCGGTTGGCGGCGCCGCGCAGGTGCTGGCTGATTGCGTGGAGGAAATTCCCGCTGTGTATTACTTGGAAGAGTTTGGCGCGCCGGAAGCCGTGTGGGTGATGCGTGTACGACGCTTCCCGGTGATTGTCACCATGGACGCCAAGGGCAACAGCCTGCATCAGCAAGTCCTGGATGAGTCGCGGCGGCAACTCCAGAAGCTTGGTTTGCCCTGAGGGCTCACGGCAAAAGTTGTTACCTGCATGCTTGGATGCACTCCCGCAGGCCTTCCTGCCAATGCGGGATGGTGACGGCAAAGGCCTTTTTGAACTTCGTTTTGTCCAGCACGCTGAATGAGGGGCGTTGCGCGCGGGTCGGGTAATCCCAGCTGCGAATGGGCTCGACACGGCAGGGCAGGGAGCATTGCGCCATGATGGTCACGGCGAAATCGTACCAGGAGCAGACGCCTTCGTTGCTATAGTGGTAGAGCTCGTGACAGCCGTCGCGCAGTTGCGGTAAAACAGTGATGATCGCCGCAGCCAGGTGCCCTGCGTAGGTCGGCGTGCCAACCTGGTCAAACACCACGCGCAGAGGCCGGTCACCGGTCGCCAGGCGGCGCATGGTCTTGAAGAAATTTCCCCCGTGAGGCGAATAGAGCCAGGACGAGCGGATAACCACGGCGCTGGCCGCGGCGTCCAGGCAGGCATTTTCCCCGGCGAGCTTGCTGCGGCCATAGACCGACAGCGGGCGTGCGGCATCCGTCTCCACGTAGGGCCGGGAGGATTCGCCGCTGAAAACGTAATCTGTTGAGATGTGAACGACGCGGCGCCCATACCGGGCGAGGTAGAGCGGCCCGAGGTGGTTCACTGCGTCGGCGCGCGCGGGCTCATCCTCAGCCTTGTCCACCGCCGTGTAAGCCGCGCAGTTGATGACGGCATCGTACTCGCGGTGGGCGAAGAGGGCGCGCACGGCGTCTTCACAGCTGATATCAATTTCGGCTACGTCAACGTATTCAGCGCGGTTCCCCAGCTGCGCCTGCAACTCCGTGCCCAGTTGACCATTGGCGCCGACGACTAGCAGCATGGCCGATACTCCTTGAAGCTGGGCAGCGCCCGGTCCTTGTCCGACAACACCGCCGCCGTGCTGGGTACGCCCCAATCAATGGCCAAATCGGGATCATCGTAACGGATGCCGCCCTCGGCGGCGCGGCAGTAAAAACGGTCGCATTTATAGCTGATGACGGCACTCTCGCTGAGGACGGCAAAGCCGTGGGCGAAGCCGCGCGGGATAAAGAGACCACGGAGATTTTCCGCCGAGAGCTCCACTGCCACGTGCTGGGCATAGCTGGGCGAGCCCGGGCGCAAGTCCACCACGACGTCGCGGATGCGCCCGCTCAGCACCCGGATGTACTTGGCCTGGCCGTGCTCACCACGCTGAAAATGCAGGCCGCGAATCGTGCCGTACACGGACTGCGACTGGTTGTCCTGGACAAAAACGGCATCAATGCCATGCGCCGCAAAATCACGCTGGTTGTAGCTCTCGAAAAAGTAGCCGCGACTGTCGCAATATTGCATTGGCTCGACGATGACAACGCCGCTGATGCCCGTGTTTGTAAAAATCATGGCGCTCCTGTTGTCTATTCTGCGAGGTGTTTTTTGCTGGTGTTTTTTGTTGTCGTCAGCGGCTGATGGGTTCACGATTGTCCAGCAGGGGCTGGTCAAGAATGCTTTCGCCGGCGGCGTCCCAGGCGCGGATATGACCGCCGATGAGGCCATCGCGATTGAAGAGCAGTTGGTAGCGGCGCCGGGTTTCTGGGCAGGTCAGCTCAATGCCGTCCTGAGTTTCGCTCTGGATGAGCCGCGCCTGAGCGAGTTTTTGGATGGGCGCCAAGCCGACTTGCAGCAGGTGCAGGAAGCGCGTTTTCTCGCCCTTGTCGGCAGGTGACACTTCCAGACGATAGTGGCCATATTGATTATCCGGTTTGGCGAAACGATTTTCCTGGTCGAAGATTTCCCAGTTGCGGCCATTGGTCCAGAATTCCTTGCCGGGACCGCCGATGATCTCATGCTTGGCGGCGAGGGGCAGGAGCGTCCTGACGGCCATGGCGCCTTGGCCGTTGCCGGCCTGGAAGAGTTCCGGCGCCAGCGCGCTGGGTTCATTCTGGGTATGCCATAGCCACAGCTTCTGCTGATCCGGTTCGACGGAAGTGACCCGATCATAGATCACGAAGCAGTCCGGCGCCAGGTAGACGAACTGGCGGACGGCTTCCCGGCATTTCTTTTCCGAGTAGCAGAGCGTGGCGTCGCCGCCGCTGACCACATGGTAGGGCGACTGTTCAAAACCGAGGTTGACGGCCTTGCGGCGGGCGTTCTGGCCGCCGTCGCTGAAGAGCGGCACGGTAATTTTCGGCGCGTTGGCCGGGTACCAGTGGCGGGCGATCGGCTCGTCGGTCATGCGGATCAGGACGCTGTTGTGGGCGACAGTCTGAGGATAATAGGCCAGATGGTGTTCCGCATTGTCACGCGTACCGGTGTCCAGCGCCTGAAAGCCGTGCTTGTAGATGATGAAGCTGTTTTCGTCGTAGTGCTGATGGCCATCGTATTTGGCGCCGGCCTTGAAGGACGCGTAGGTCGAGTCGGCGCGGAAACCCGAGCGCACATTGACCAGCCCGTAGGAGGGGAAGAATTCGCCGAGACGACCATCGCTGATGATGGCTTCGGGATTCTCAATGACGGCATCGGCGTCGAAGTTGGTCAGCAGGAATGGCGTAAAGGGGAAGCTCCCGGTGTTGATGCGCTTGGCGCCGGGCAGGATGGCCATAATCGCCTGAGTGATCCTTGCTTGCTCGGGGAAGTCAGGCCCGTAGAAATGGATGGCCTGCGCCAAGTGCGTGTACATCAGGCCGGTGCCCATGACATTGTTGCTGTGATAAGCATCGCCCCAGCCAAACTCGTAAAAGCGTCCATCGCCGCCGAGAATGCTCATCCAATTAAAATAGTTGGCGTAGTCGCGCATATGGACCCAATGTCGGCGTCCGTCAATGCCGCAGGCCGACCGGAGCGAGTGCAGGAAGTTATAGCTCGCCCAGGGATAGGCGCCAAAGCTGTAGCCGACGGTGGGGGAAATGAGCAGGCCCTTGCCGCCGGATATCTCATCACGCCGTTGCATGACGGTGACGTAGTGCTCGTAGCCGGGACGGAGAAGCTCCTCGGCGAGGGCGTCATCAACACCGGCTTTATAGCCGACCAGGCCGCCGTACCAGCGCAGCGTTCGCTCGCCGTAATAGCCGTCGTCCGGCCCGCCGGCATTGCGCATGTAGCCTGGGTTCTGCATGTGCTTGATGTGTTGCAGCAAGGGCAGCAGAATCTCTCGCCGTGCCTCCGGCGTCAGTGTATCGTAAAGCCAGTCGTAAGCGGCCAGGCCACAGGTGCGCGAGAAGTTGTACCAATTGGGCATGATCCGTGAATGATCCGCCAACTGCACAAACTTCACCAGCAGACGCAAGTAGGCGATGGCCTTCACGCGGTACTCTTCCTTGCCGGTGATCAGCCAGGCCAAGGCACATTCATTGGCGGGAAAACCGCCGTCGGTCTTGACGCCGTATTCGCAGTTGTTCTGGTTGCCGCGATTGCGGATGAAGACCATGCGGCCCTCGTCGTCAATGCGCACATATTCCGGCAGGAACTCCAATTCAGTGGGCGGCTCAAAACGATCAACTTTGCGCAGAAGTGCCGTGAGGTAACTCTTGGCGGTGCCGTTGGCGTAATCTCGCAGCTCCGGCAGCATGTCCTGGTTGATGAATAGCCGCGGTCGGTCGGGACGAATCTTCGCCACGACTTCGTCAACGCTCGGCGGCGGCAGCCCCTCGGCCAAGGCCAGACTCACAGGCAGGGCAACTAACAACACTGTTTTCAGCAGTTGCACAGTCGGTCCTTTCACTAAAATAACAGCGGTTATTGCCCTGCTGCGTCGCTTTGGCGATGACGCTGCCGCAGGGCGTTTTTGTCGTCAGCGGCTGATGGGCTCACGCTTGTCCAGCAAGGGCTGGTCGAGGATGCTTTCACCGGCGGCGTCCCAGGCGCGGATATGACCGCCGATGAGACCATCGCGATTGAAGAGCAGTTGGTAGCGGCGTTGTGTTTCCGGGCAGGTCAGCTCAATGCCGTCCTGAGTTTCGCTTTGGATGAGACGCGCCTGGGCGAGTTTTTGTATGGGCGCCAAGCCGACTTGCAGCAGGTGCAGGAAGCGCGTCTTCTCGCCTTGGTCGGCGGGTGACACTTCCAGACGATAGCGACCAAACTGGTTATCCGGTTTGGCGAGGCGATTTTCCTGGTCGAAGATTTCCCAATTGCGGCCATTGGTCCAGTATTCCTTGCCGGGCCCACCGATGATTTCGTGCTTGGCGGCAACGGGCAGGAGCGTTCTGACGGCCATGGCGCCTTGGCCGTTGCCGGCCTGGAAGAGTTCCGGCGCCAGCGCGCTGGGTTCATTCTGGGTGTGCCACAGCCACACCTTCTGCTGATCCGGTTCGACGGAAGTGACCCGATCATAGACCACGAAGCAGTCCGGCGCCAGGTAGACGAACTGGCGGACGGCCTCCCGGCATTTCTTCTCTGAGTAGCAGAGCGTGGCGTCGCCGCCGCTGACCACGTGGTAGGGCGATTGCTCAAAACCG
>JAAZKQ010000415.1 GCA_012799755.1 Lentisphaerota bacterium
ACGGCGTTGATGCGCTTATTGAACAAAAAAAGGCAGATAAACTCGCCCTCGGCCAGGGCAATATGGACGAAGAGAGCATCCGACTCAGCGAGGAACTGTACCGGCACATTGATTTCCTGGACAAACTCAAGGAGATGGCCGCCACCTATGGCTACGACATCGCCGCGCCTGCGCGCAACGCCCGCGAAGCCACACAGTGGTTGTACTTCGCCTACCTGGCGGCAATCAAGGAACAGAACGGCGCCGCCATGTCGCTCGGACGCGTCAGCAGCTTCCTCGACATCTATTTTGAACGAGACATCAACGCCGGCGAACTGGACGAAAGCGGCGCCCAGGAGATTATTGACGACTTTGTGCTGAAACTGCGCATGGCGCGCCAGCTGCGCACGCCGGACTATAACGAGCTGTTTGCCGGCGACCCCATGTGGATCACGGAAGCCATCGGCGGCATGGGCTGCGATGGTCGCACACTAGTCACCAAGACGTCCTACCGTTTTCTCAACACCTTGCGCAATCTCGGCCCCGCACCGGAGCCGAATCTGACCGTGCTCTGGGCTGAGAAGCTCCCGGCACCCTTCAAAGACTTCTGCGCCAAGTTATCCATTGAGACCGACTCGCTCCAGTACGAGAATGACGATCTCATGCGTGAGCGTTTTGGTGACGACTATGCCATCGCCTGCTGCGTTTCTGCAGCCAAGATCGGCAAGCAAATGCAGTTCTTCGGCGCGCGCTGCAATCTGGCGAAAATCCTGCTGATGGCTTTGAATGGCGGTCGTGATGAAGTCAGCGGCGAGCAAGTCGGCCCGGTCGGCGACATCATCGGCAATGGCGTACTGGATTACGCAGACGTCCGTCAGCGCTACCGGCGTTACCTCGAATGGCTATCACGTCTCTACGTCAACACCATGAATGTCATCCATTACATGCATGACAAGTACGCCTACGAGAAAATCCAGATGGCCTTGCACGACACGCAGGTTGAACGCTTCATGTCTTTCGGTGCTGCAGGCTTGTCGGTCACGGCGGATTCCTTCAGCGCCATTAAATACGCACGAGTGACGCCCATCAAAGACGCACGCGGCCTGGTCATAGACTTCAAGACCGAAGGCGACTTTCCTGCCTACGGCAATGATGACGACCGCGCCGACAGCATCGCTCGCGAGCTCTGCGACGAACTGATCGGCGAGCTGCGCAAGACGCCGACCTACCGTGGCGCCATCCACACGCTGTCCATCCTCACCATCACCTCCAATGTGGTGTACGGCAAGAAAACCGGCAGCACACCCGACGGGCGCAAGAAAGGCGAGCCCTTCGCACCCGGCGCCAATCCTATGCACCGGCGAGACAAATGCGGCGCGCTGGCCTCACTCAACTCCACTGCAAAACTGTGCTACGACTCCTGCCGCGACGGCATCTCCAATACCTTCAGCATCGTGCCGGAAACCCTTGGCCGTGATCGCCAGGACCAACAGGACAACCTGGTCGCTCTCCTTAATGGCTACTTCTCGCAAAATGCCCAGCACCTCAATGTCAATGTGCTCAACCGCGAGAAGCTTCTTGACGCCATGGACAACCCGGAAAAATATCCCAACCTGACCATCCGCGTTTCCGGCTACGCAGTCAATTTCACTTCCCTGAGCCGCCAGCAACAGGAAGAGGTCATCAGCCGCACCTACCACCAACAGCTGTAACCCAAGCCGCAATATCATGGAAGGCAGCGCATGGCAAGCATCAAACAACAGATGATGGAAATTGGCCGCAACGCCCGCGAGGCATCGCGGGTGCTCGGCACCGCACCAGCAACCGTTCGCCAAGCAGCAATCGAAGGCATGGCAGCAAATCTGACAGCAGCGCATGACACGCTCATGGCAGCGAATCAAGAGGATTTGCGCGCCGCCGCCGATGCCCAGGCCGACCAAGCCTTCCTCAAGCGCCTGCAAATCACGGAGAAAATTTTCACCTACATGGTTGACCGTCTGCACGAGGCGGCGCGCTTACCGGACCCATTGGGCATTGTCCTGGAAGGGCATACCGAAGCCTCGGGCCTGGAAGTGAGTCGGGTATCCGTGCCCCTGGGGGTCATCGGCATCATCTACGAAGCTCGTCCCAATGTGACCACGGATGCGGCGGCGGTGGCCTTGAAAAGCGGCAATGCGGTCATCCTCCGCGGCGGCTCCGAAGCGTGGCGGAGCAACGCGCTGCTGGTATCGCTCATGCAAGACGCCATCGCCAAGCAGGGCCTGCCGGCCAATGCCGTGCAGATGCCATCCTGTTCTGACCGACAAGCTGTGCGCGAACTCCTGCGCCTGGATCGCTATGTTGATGTCATCATCCCACGCGGCGGCAAGGGACTCATCCGAGCTGTCAGCAGCCAAAGTCGCATACCGGTTATCAAACATTACGACGGCATCTGTCACCTGTATATCGCCGCCGATGCCGATCCGGCCATGGCCGTGGCGCTAGTCGTCAACTCGAAATGCCAGCGCGTTGAGGTCTGCAATGCTCTCGAAACACTGCTGATTGACCGCGCCGACGCCAAAACCCTGCTGCCCGCAATCGCCAAGGCCCTGCGGGATAAAGGCGTCGAATTGCGCGGCTGCGGCCGTTGTCGGCGCATCCTGCCCGACCTCAAGCCGACG
>JAAZKQ010000416.1 GCA_012799755.1 Lentisphaerota bacterium
AAGCGGCGGAGTGCCCTGAAAGGGCACCGCATACCAGCCCGGGGCAAGCGCCCAAAGGGCGCGACGCCCTGGGTAAACGTCCCCCCGAAATTGCACCCTGAAGGGGTGCGACATAGTCAACACGAAAGATGGGTTCTATTGCAAGGCAACAAGAAATGCTTGTTATCAACAGCTAAGCTATCACCGTTCCGCAGCGGACTCAAGATAATGGACCTAGTAGACCTAAACTGTGTCAGGGAGCTTCCACCTTGTCCACCCTGTCCACTTGACAGTCACCTATTCCGGCGGCAAGGCCAGCAGGTAGTCGCCCACGCGCCGCCACGCATTGATATTGGCCTGCTTCCTATTCAGAAATTTCCGCATCTTCTCAGTAGCTGGAACTTGTGTCCATTGCAACATAACTCGGGCTAGGAGCCACATTTCTCCGCGAAGTCTGTAGTTGAGCACATCAATGGGTTGGTCGCCGGCCTGAATGGCGGGGCTGGATAACCGTGAAGAAGCGGGGGGTCCGGGGTTGAGCATATCAATGGGACCAATAGGCTGGTCGCGGACTTTTCTGCGCGCATGGGGCTTTGCTCCTGCAGCAATCAGCGCCTGCACAACTGACAAGGATGGCGCCTCGTGAGCCATGAAGCGCAAATGGAGTGCGTTTTCCCCCTCGTCGTTACACGTGGCGGCATCGGCGCCGGCTGCCAGCAACGCCATGATACTCTTGTCGCAACCATCGCGAGCCGCACTATACAACGGCGTCTCGCCATAGTGGTCTTTGACATTGACGGGCAGGCCCTTCGCCAACAAGAACTCTATAGCCGCCGGACAATTCCAGCCGGCAGCATGATGCAGACCGCAGCCTCCGTGTTGATCGCGGAGCGTGAAATCCGCACCATGATGTTCAAACAGCCGCAGCATGGCAAGGAGCTGTTCGCCATCATCTACACTCCGCACCAGGAGCATCCATGCCGGAATTCTGGACGAATCGCAGCGGTGATTGGGGTCCGCGCCATGCTCAAGAAGAATGGGGATCAACTCCGCTGTTCGCTGGCAGGCAGTTGCCAATGTTCGCTGGAAGGCTGTTGCCAAAGCATCCGAGTTTCTGGCATCGGCGCCGAGGGTCAACAGATAATGAACGATCTCCAGATTGCCGGTTAGACAGGCATAGCTGAGAGGTAGGTACTGGTGGCGATTTTCGTCCTTCTCAATACCGCCGGCTGCCACCAACAGCTTGAGACTTTCCAAGCTCCCACTTCCGATTGCCAATTCCAGCAGTTTCGGCAAGGGGCGACCGTCCACCATGACGCAGGCGCCGCGCTCCAGAAGAAAACGTAGCGCTTCAACGTCGCCCCGTCCGGCAGCATAGCACAACACCGAAAAGTCATTGTGGGTATCCAACGCATTTACATCAACGCCTCGTTGTTCAATCAGGTAGCGTGCCAGAGCATAATCCTGCTGAGACAGCGCAAAGTCCAGTGGCAGCTGCGGCTCTGTGATATCCACCGGCGCACCCTGCTCCACCAGCAGCCGGAACACGGCCAGCTGCTCTTCACGCATGGCCAAGGTCAGCGCCGAATCGCCGGCATTGTTTCTGGCGCCCTCGTCCGCTCCGGCGGCCAGTTTTTCACGCACCTTCGCCAAATCGCCGGCGGCGCCGGCTTGAAGCAACTCGCGGTCAACAGGGCGCATGAAGGCGTCTTCATCGCCCATGACGACCCTGATGGCATCCAAAGCATCAGCGACAAAAACGAACTCCAGGGCCAAGTCCAACGGGTCTTCCCGTTGGGGATCAATCCTGCTCAGGTAATAGCGCTGGCGCAAGCCGTCGTCAGCTGCAGCACTGCTGTCGGGCGGCCCCAGCCGGCTATTGACAGCTGCGACCGACGCGCCACGCCGGAGGGAAAGGACCTTCTTGATAAGTTCATCGCGAGCCTCTTCATCAAGGAGCTTGCAATAGTTGATTTTCCTTACGGCGCTGGGCCAGTAGCCCAGGCGTTCGTCCAAGCTTTCGGAATGGCGGATCAGGTCGAGCGACAGGGTGTTGAGTTCCTTCATCCTAGCCAGACGTCCCTTGCTGAAAACAAGGTGGTAAAAGGCAATGTCGCCCCGCGACAGGTAGTTCCGCTTTGTCAGGTAAAAATCACCGCTGTACCAGTCGGCGACAACCGGATAGCGCCAGGTCGGATCAAGTCTCTCAATAGGTATCGGCTCGTTGAGCCTGCTGCCTGGCCGGACGCCCTCAGCCGCTGTCTGCGGCTCGCCATCCTTGCTAGGATTGGGCAAGAAAGTCCCGGCGAGAGGAATAGACATGGAAAGTCCGAAGGGCGCCAGATTGACCAGACGCAGCACACCATCTTGGATATCCCAGGTTGCGACATAACCACGCCAGCAGGCGCTACACCAGCCGATCGTCCACTCCGGGAACAACTCGCCAAAACTGAGTTCGCGAGCTCCCAAGTAGTCTCCGAGGGGATAATGCCGGCTCCTCGCGGCGTAGAAAATCTCACTGTGTGAATACAGGCCATCGCCCATTTCGTATTCATCACCGGCGAAAAAAACCTTGTCCGATATCTGCATCGTCGCCCAGGCGCTGCTGACAAGGAACAGCAACAGGATACAGCTGATTCGCATGGTCTCTCCTTAAAGCGGGGAGTTATGGGACCAATACTCTTCATTTAACTATTTTTTCATGGCGCTTTGTGCCTCAGCAAAACAGCCTTTTGCCTTCGCGGCATTTCGTCGCCGCGAAGCGGCGGAAGCGCTGAAGGCGCAAGACATACCAGCCCAGGGCAAGCACACTGAAAGTGTGCGCCGCCCTGGGTAGAGGGCCGTTTATGTTCGTGTTCCTCGGCCCCTTTGGCCG
>JAAZKQ010000417.1 GCA_012799755.1 Lentisphaerota bacterium
AATAGGTTTTCCGCATGGGAAACAGAGGGCGGCATGTGTGTTGCATGAATGCATGATTGCGCCGTAGGCGCTTAACCATGCTTAACCCCAGGCTTCAGCCTGGGGAGGGTGAAACCCCAAAATCAGGCGCCTTGGAAAGGCGCTACAGAAAACCGCGAAAAGGAACCGAGAATGTAAACGTAATTTCTGTACAACTCCAAAGGATGAAAATGAGGCGTCCCATAAGCCTTAAGTTGTTTTCATTCATCGCTCAATTTCCATGAAAAGCGAAATTCTTAAGCAAGGAACATCTTGCCGAACAACCTCGGAGAGGTTGCACCATGAGTAACCCCAGGTGGAGCGAAGCGGAACCCGGGGTGAGGCATCCCCGGGAAACCAAGCCTCGGAGAGGCGGCACTTGCATTAGTTTGGACAATGATAGATATAAAACAAGGGAAATGCATTGGCACCTCGCATGTCTTCATTTGCCACTGCATATCCATATTGCGATAGTGTCGCCCATCCTGGGCTCCAGTTGTGTGGGTGACCTACCCCAGGTTCCGCTGTGCTTCGCACAGCTCCACCAGGGGTTAAGCATGGTTTTGCCTCTCCGAGGCAAGCTCCATCCCGCGATTTATGGCAAATATCACTTTCTGTCACAAAACTTCGCGCATTAACCAATAAAACCATATGTGTTTTTTGGCTGAGGTGAGATCATGCCCCATGTTTTGACAGGCAATTTATTCGACAGTCGGGCGCGGACGCTGGTGAACACGGTGAACTGTGTCGGGGTAATGGGAAAGGGTATCGCCGCCGAATTCAAGAAGCGATATCCGGAGATGTTCCTTGACTATGCAAAACGCTGCGCCGCCAAAAGGGTGCAACCAGGTGTCCCATATCTGTATGAAGACCTGCTGGGTACTTCCATCATTAACTTCCCCACCAAAGATCATTGGCGTTCGCCTTCGAAGCTGGAAGACATAATACGCGGCCTTGATATTTTTGCGGACAAGTATCGCGAATGGGGGATTGCATCAGTGGCGTTTCCCCCGCTTGGTTGCGGCAATGGCGGTTTGGCATGGCGAGTAGTGGGCCCCATCATGTATCAAAAACTGTCGCCGCTTGATTTGAAAGTGGAAATCTATGCTCCCTTCGGCACCCCAGGGAATGAGCTTTCCATTGAATTCCTTATGCTCAAGTGGGTTGGCGCTGAATTCAGCCAGTCATTGCCTGTTGCCGAGGATGCCTTCTGATGGCTGGAATTTCCGAAAGCATCCTTGAAGAAACGGCCCTGGCCTGGTTTGCGGAACTGGGTTATCGGACCTTGTACGGGCCAGACCTGGCGCCGGATGGCGTGGCGCCTGAGCGCGAAGACTACCGCCAGACCATTCTGACCGGACGCTTGCGTCAGGCGCTTGAACGCGTCAATCCCGGCGTTTCCGCCGAGGGGATTGATGAGGCCATGCGGCAGATTCTGAACACGCCGTCGCCTGATCTGATGACGAACAACCGGGCCTTTCACCGTCTGCTGACCGATGGCGTGGACGTGGAAATAGCCGCGCCCGAGGAATACAGCGGCACCCAGTATGCGAAGGTCTGGCTCTTCGATCTGGATGAGGTGACGAACAACGAGTTCTTGGCTTTGAACCAGTTCACGGTCATTGAGGACTTGTCGGCGTACAGCGCACAGACAGGCAAGAAGAATCGGCGGGCGGACGTGGTGGTGTTCGTGAACGGCTTGCCGCTGGGCGTGCTGGAACTCAAGAATCCGGGCGACGAGAATGCCACGATCCGGCATGCCTTCAACCAGTTGCAGACCTACAAGACGGACATCCCATCGCTGTTTGTCGCCAATGAGGTGCTGGTCATTTCCGACGGCTTGCAGGCCCGGCTCGGAACGCTGAGCAGCGGCTGGGATCGTTTTATGCCCTGGCGCACCGTGGACGGTTCCGGCGTGGCGCCCAAGGGCAGCCCGGAACTGGAAACGCTGATCCGGGGCGTCTTCGAGCCGAGGCGCTTTCTCGACTATGTGCTGAACTTCGTCGTTTTCGAGGATGACGGCGCACAGGTGATCAAGAAAGCCGCCGCCTATCACCAGTACTGGGCAGTCAATCGGGCCCTGTCCTGCACCTTTTCCGCCTGCGGCATTGATGCCGACGAACGGCGCCTAATCGGGCGTTTCCCGCCTTTCCGGTCCGATGAAACAGCGCAGGACATCGCCGAGTTCGGCAAAGGCACGCCCCATTATGGCGGCCGTCGCATCGGCGTGGTGTGGCATACGCAGGGCAGCGGCAAGAGCCTCTCCATGGCCTTTTACGCCGGAAAAGTGCTCCGGCACCCGGACATGGGCAATCCGACTCTGGTGGTGATTACCGACCGCAACGATTTGGACGAGCAGCTCTTCGGCACCTTTGCCGGCTGCCGCGATTTGCTGCGCCAGACGCCGGTTCAGGCGGCGAGCCGCGCGCATCTCAAAGACCTGCTGCAGGTCGCCTCAGGCGGCGTCGTCTTCACCACAATCCAGAAATTCGAGGGCGATGACGTCCTGACCACCCGCCACAATGTCGTCGTGATCGCCGATGAGGCGCACCGTTCGCAATACGGCTTTATTGACGGCTTCGCCCGGAAGCTGCACGAAGCGCTGCCGTACGCATCCTTCATCGGCTTCACCGGCACTCCGGTTGAGTCCGACGACCGAAGCACTCCGGCGGTGTTCGGCGACTACATTGACAAGTATGACATCCTGCGCGCTGTCGAGGACGGCGCGACAGTGCCGATTTATTACGAATCCCGCTTGGCGAAACTGGAACTTGAGGAATCGGAAAAGCCGAAGATTGACCCCGAGTTCGAGGAGATCACCGAAGGCGAGGAAGAGTCCCAGAAGCAGCGACTGCGCACCAAGTGGGCGGCGCTGGAAGCCATGGTCGGCACGGAACGGCGCATCGCTCTGGTGGCCCGTGACCTCATCGCGCACTTTGAAAGTCGTTTGGAGGTGCTGGACGGCAAGGCGATGGTGGTGTGCATGAGCCGCCGCATCTGCGTGGATATGTACAACGCCATCGTGGCTTTACGTCCCGCCTGGCACAGCCTTGACGATGCCGGCGGCAGGGTCAAGATCGTCATGAGCGGCAGCGCCTCCGACAATCCGTCGTGGCAGCCGCATATCCGCACAAAGAAGGGCCGCGAGGAGCTGGCCAAGCGTTTCAAGAATCCGGACGACGAGCTGCAAGTCGTCATCGTGCGGGATATGTGGCTGACCGGCTTCGATTGCCCGGCAATGCACACCATGTATGTGGACAAGCCGATGAGCGGACACAACCTGATGCAGGCCATTGCCCGCGTCAATCGGGTGTTCCGCGACAAGCCCGGCGGTCTGGTCGTGGACTATCTCGGCCTGGCGGACGCGCTCAAGCAGGCGCTGGCCAACTACACGGCCAGCGGCGGCAAAGGCAGCGCCGCCATTGACCGCGAACAAGCCATGGCGGTATTTCTTGAGAAGTTCGAGATCGTGCAGCAGATGTTCCACAGCTTCGACTACCGGGCGATCATCACCGGTCCGGCTTCGGGCCGCATCGCTGGAATCGCGCAGGCCATGGAGTTCATCCTCTCCCTGGAAGATGGCAAGAAGCGTTACCTTCCGGCGGTCTCCAATCTATCAAAAGCCTTTGCCCTGGTCGTGCCTGACGAACGGGCGCTGGCCTTGCGTGATGACATCGCATTCTTCCAAGAGGTACGCGCCGCGCTGGTCAAGAGCACCGGCGACGAGACCGGCAGGAGCCTGTATGATGTCGAGGCCGCCGTCAGGCAGCTTGTGTCAAAGGCGATTGCCTCCACGGAAGTCGTGGACATCTTTGCGGCGGCGGGCTTGGAACGCCCGGACATCTCGATTTTGTCCGACGAATTTCTGGAGGAAGTCAAGCACCTGCCCCAGCGGCATCTGGCCTTGGAACTCCTGAAGAAACTCATCAATGACGAGATCAAGGGGCGCTCCCGCAAGAACCTTGTCCAGGCCCGTTCTTTTGCCGCGATGCTTGAGCTGGCCGTGCGCAAGTACCAGAATCGGGCCATTGAAGCGGCCGAGGTCATACAAGAACTGATTGACTTGGCCAAGCAGATTCGCGAGGCGCAGAAGCGCGGCGAACAGCTCGGCCTGAACGACGATGAGATGGCTTTCTATGACGCCTTGGCGGACAACGGCAGCGCCCGCGCTGTCATGGGCGATGAATCTCTCTGCCGGCTTGCCCAGGAGTTGGTGAGGCGCGTTCGCGAAAGCGTCAGCATTGACTGGCAGATGCGGGAGAATGCCCGCGCGCAAATACGGGTGCTGGTGAAACGCATCCTGCGCAAATACGGCTATCCGCCCGACATGGCCATGCGCGCCACCGAACTGGTGCTTGAACAAACGGAAGTGCTTTGCCGGGAATGGACGCTGTGACGCGCGAAGCGCTGTCCCCGCCGGCCACATGTTCGGCCTCAATCATCAGTTGCTGGAGCTGGGTTCAGTAACAAAGAATGAGAATAGATACGATTACCACACAAACAACGGAGAAAAGTTCGGTCCTTGCCTTCGGCAACTGACGCTCAGTGCCTTGCGGC
>JAAZKQ010000418.1 GCA_012799755.1 Lentisphaerota bacterium
CGTATGTCGTCTGATCGCCGCAGCGAAAGCAGATAAAATCATCGTCGCTGCTGCTATAGCCCAATTTGCTGTTGAGCGCGTCACGGAATTCCTTCTTCAGACGCGCTTCCGTTTCCCGCAGACGGGTCAGGGTGGCATTGCTGTCAATGCGTTCCTGGCGCATGCGCCGCAGGGTCGCCAGCAGGTCACTTTTGCGTTCAAGTTCGTTGCCGCCGATGTCGAGCCGCCGCAGCTCCTCAAGCTCTTCCTGCGTTTTTTGCAGGCGTTCGTCAATGACCGGCAATTCGTTGTCCTCCTGGACAAAGCGCGCCCATTCGGCGCTGCCGGCGTCGGCGGCCTCCGAGTAGCGTGAATACAAGTTCCGCAATTCAGGGTCGTTGGCCAGCAGGGCTCTGATATCCTCCCTCTCTTTTGCGGCGGTATTCGTATAGAGCCGCCAGTGCTGCCCGCACAGACTCAGGGACAGACACAGCAAAACAGCGGCGTATATACATTTGGCCAAGCGCGTCATAGTTGCCTCCTTTTTTTGTCTATGAGATGACTTCGCCAAAAATCCATCCGCAACGTCTGTGACGGCGCTGTCTTACGCCCTATGGACATTCTCTCCTATATCTCTTCAACGACGATGGGGCCATCGTCGAATGCAAGCCATTGCCGGGCGTCATTGGCAGGCTCAGTTTCTCGCTGAAAAGTCCCTGAGCGAGGTAAAGGCTTCTTCCAGCTGCGGGAGGGAGGGACGTACCGTGAGACGGATATCCAGCTTCTCGCATAGGCCTCGCAGCAGGGAGGCCATCTGCTCTGTGCGCACATGGATTTCCTCCGGTCGGCGCCCCTCCTTCACCAACATCGCGAGCAACTTTTCCGGCACACGACGATAAGCGTCTGTCAGGGTCGGCCGCGGCGCCATCATTTCGCAGCCGAAGACGAGGCCGCGCTCCTGTTCCACCAGCATCAAGACTACGGGGAAGTAGGAACGCTCTCCTTGGCGTTCCTGAATCGGACTCGGCAGCAGGCGGGTATCGGCTTCGAATCCCCCCTTGGCGCGTGGCAGTCGCATGGCGCGTTCCAGGCGTTTCTCGTCGAGTTCGACGGGGCTGATCTCCGGCACGGGCGGGCGGGCGACCTCGACCATGCTTTCCTGCCATTCGCCGTGTGGGTCTTGGCTGAGCGGCGCGCGCATCAGAAAGACGTGCCCATCCATGCCCAAGTTGGTCAGGCTATTGACCTTGTCCTCATCGTCTTTGAAACGCGGCGCCACAATGAGAACTTGTTCGAGGGCAATGCAGAGCAGGCGCAGTTCATCGCTGTTCAGCTGCCACGGGACCTGCCCCGGCAGAAAACTGCGGAAGCAAGGCCAGGCCTGTTTGCCGCGAAAACCAAGTTTCAAGGTCTTGATAATTCGCAGGTCTGCGGAATCCAAATGGCTGCGGTCCTCAAATGACAACTGCAATTGCGAGGTCTCGAAAAGCATATAGGGGTCGGAGTCCGGGTTCTCGATCATATCAAGGATCTTAAAGAGGTCTTCGGCGCTCCTGTATACGGCGACGGCAAAGTGCTCGCCCGCGTTCCCCATGATACTGATGAAGTGCTGCGTAGCGTTTTTGGGATCCACAAAGCCCAGATGGGTATTGTCATACATCCAGGCCCAGGGCGCCAGGTCACGGATCTCGCCGGCCAGCTTGTAGGCACGCCGCCATTGTTCCATAGTCGGTTTGTCGGTACTCAATGGATTCGTCTCCTTATGTTTGAACGGAACGTACAGCTTACGTTTCCGTTGGTTTATGATAAGCACGACATGCCACTGCGGACGCCTTGGTCAGCATCGCGCTTGACGCACTACTATCGGCCAACAAAGCGCTATTTGCCACAAAAGCGGCAGCGCGAAGGCGCGAGGGTAGGTTTTTTATCCGCAGATGTCGCAGATTGTTTTCGGGTGTTTTCAAGAAGGCATAAAAAAAGCCATAACCCATTATGGATTACGGCTTTTAATTGGTGGGCCCAGCTGGACTTGAACCAGCGACCAGACGATTATGAGTCAAATTTTTTAGGCAGTAACTGGGCCGGTTTTGTGTTAATTTGTGTTAATTTGTGCTAATGTTTTTGAAATGTGTTAAGGGCGTCGGGAAGCGTCGGCAAAGGGAGCGAAAACGCTTAGACTGTAGCATGTCGGCGGTAAATGTCCAATGAGGATATGGCGCGCCGGGGGTGGTCCCGCGCGCCAAGAGTAGCCCCGGGCCTTAGAAGTGGCCGGTGATGTTGTAGTTGGCGGCGAGGCCGCGGAAGACGCGGGTTTGGTCGGCGCGGTTGCGCTTGGTGGGACGAATGCCGTAGATGCGGGCGACGGCCTGCTGGAAGGTGGGCGAGGAGCGAGGCGCGAGGCCGTGGGCCAGGAGCTGGGCGCGGTAGTGGCTGTAGCAATCGGAGACGCTGAGTTCGGCGTCGGGGTCGAGGCGGTAGAAGTCGCGCAGGTAGGTGGCGTCGAAGTCGCAGCGTTCGCGGTGGTGCTGTTTGATGGCCTGGCAGACGTCGGGTTCGGGGTAGCGGGTGTGGGTGCGCAGTTCGGCGAGGTTCATGAGGGCGAGGTTGAAGATGCCGGGGAGTTCCTGGGGGATGATGGTGTCTTTGATGTTGCGGATTTCGTCGGCGCCGCCGCGAAAGCGCTGTTCGAAGGGGATGATGATGAGGCGGTCCCAGATGCCCTCGGATTTGTCGAAGAAGACAGGCAGGGCGTTGGTGGCGAAGACGTGGCGGGCGGTGCAGCGGGCGGTGCAGATGTCTTTGCCTTTGCGCTCGACGGTGATCATGCCGCCGGAGATGGAGTCTTTGAAGTCGCCTTCGATGTAGCGGAGGCGGCCCTGGGGATCGTCGGTCGGCATTTCGCCGACGATGTTGAGGAGGCTTTCGGCCAGCGGCCAGGTGGCGAAGCGGTCTTCCATTTTGAGGATGGGGACGCGGCAGACGTTCTCATGGCCGACGAGGGCGGCGAGGATGTCGAGGAAGGTGCTTTTGCCGGTGCCGCCGTCGCCATAGAGGAAGAAGCAGACGTTGTAGGAGGTGTCGGGGACGAGGGCGAGGCCCATGAGCATGAGGAGGGCGCTCTGGATTTGGGTGTTGGGCTGGGTGGTCTGGAGCCAGGTGAGGAAGCGCGGGCACTGGGCGTCGGGGTCGTAGGGGTAGGAGAGGGAGAAGGTGGAGAGGAGGTCGGGGGTCATGCGGCGGTCGCTTTGTTCGATGCTGAAGTGCGCCTGCGCGGCCGCTTCGATGTTGATGAGGGTGTTTTCCATGGCCATCCAGCCCGGCGCGGGCTGGCCGCTGGAGAGCCAGGTGGGCGCTTCGGTCTCGGCGGCGATGCCGCAGTTTTTGGCGGAGCGCAGGCCGAGGAGCAGGTTGCGCAGGGCGTTCGCGGAGGGCTGGACGTGGTAGGTGTCGGCCACGCGGGGATTCTGCATGTAGGCGGTGGCGGCGTTTTCGATGTCCACGTCGAGGCGCGGTTTGTAGCAGCGGCCGTTGTATTGATACCAGGCGTTGCGCCAGTGCCGGAGCGCGAGGTGGCCGTCGGCGGTGGTGAAGCAGGATTTGTAGTCGTTGACGAGGCCGATGTAGTCCGTCTTGGGGCGGCCGCCGGCTTCGCCGTTGATGGGCGAGGTGAGCGCGCGCCGGTCTTTCTTTCCCTCCGCTTTCGGCCAAGTCTTCGGGCGCTCAAAGGTGGCCGCCGGTTTGGCTGAGCGCATGGCGGCGCCGATGACGCGGCGGAATTCGTCGGGCTGCTGGTGGAGGCTGAGCCAGGCGTCCGAGGGGTCTTTGTAGCCGGCCAGGGTGAAGAAGAGCACTTTGTCCAGCAGGGTGGATGTTTTTTTGAATTTGCCGTTGCCGCTGAGGCAGTCAAAGAGGGTCTGGCCGCCGACGTCCTTCTCGATGTGGACATAGATTTGGGAGAAGAACTGCAAGGGCGGATCGTCGCGCTCGGGGCGGTAGTTGGCGGCTCCGGGCACGCCCAGGGCGTTGGCGCCGATGGTCCAGAGCGCGTGGCAGTCGGATTCGCCTTCGACGAGGATGACGCTTTTTTCAGTGGCGTCCAGCTTCCAGAGTCCATAGAGGCCGATTTTTGCGCCCTTGTTCCAGAGGAAGCGCGATGGTTCCTGGCCCTGTTCTTTCTCTATGCGCATGCGCCAGCGGGTGGCGGTGACGTTGCCCTGGGCGTCCCGGTAGGGCATGGCGACGCCGGGGTATTCCTGCCCTCGGCGTGTGACATAGGTGCCGTCGTGCAGGCCCCAGGTGCGCAGCATGGCGGGGTCGAGCTTTTTGGCGTCGGCGTACTCTTTGAGGGTGAGGCCGTATTTGAAGGGCAGTGGTCTGGCGCCGGGCGGGGGTTCCGGGAAGAGGTCTTTGGGCGCCAGGCCGGCGGCGGCGAGGACCTGCCGGTAGTCGCAGCCGGCGAGGCAGTGGAGGAGGATTTTGCCGTCCCGCCCTTCGGTGATGGAGAGGCTGGCGGTGGTGTCGTTGTGCGCCGGGCAGCGCGCTTTCCAGCTGTTGTCGCCGGTCTGGACGGCGGCGAGGTGTTGGGCTATGTCATGGATATTCAAGGGCTTTTCAACCGTGTGTTATCCTGCGCGGCCTGCTGTTCGGCCATCGCCTGGTAGAGTTTGTTTTCTTTTTGGTATTTACGGCCCTGGTCGCCAATGGCCGAGCGGGCGATGACGGAGACGTAGGTCCGCCAGGAGGCGCGCTGCAAGTCCCAGCGGTCGGCCAGGCCCAGGGCTTTGATGGCGATGATCTGCACGACGTCATCCATGTCCGCCTGGCGCAGGCGCTGCTGTCGGCAGGCGACGCGGCAGCTGATTTGCGCGATGCGGATCGTTTCCGCCGCC
>JAAZKQ010000419.1 GCA_012799755.1 Lentisphaerota bacterium
ATACGTCCCATAAAAGTACGCCGCAGGCGTGCCACATGGTTTGGGCCGCGCCTGCGGCGCTGAAAACGATGGGACCTATGGGACGTATGGGACGCATGGGACCTATGGATGGCCCGGGCGGCAGGCCCGCAGCACGGCCGGGAGACGAACGCCAATGCAAAGTGGCTGGAAGCCACTTCCACTCTGCCGGGAGAAGAATGCTACGGGCTGGCCCTTGGATTTCCAAGCAGCCAAGCTCAAAAAATCTGCGTTAATCTGCGTAATCTGCGGATAAAAACGCCTCTGCGAAGCGGCTGGAAGCCACTTCCACTCTGCCGGGAGAAGAATGCTATGGGCTGGCCCTTGGATTTCCAAGCAGCCAAGCTCAAAAAATCTGCGTTGATCTGCGTAATCTGCGGATAAAAACGCCTCTGCGAAGCGGCTGGAAGCCGCAGTACGGCCGGGAAGCGCACGCCAGGGCTGGGGCGGGGTGAGCGGCGAGCGAGCTCAGCTCTTTTTGACGGTGATTGGGGTTTGGCCCGCGATGGTTTCGATCCAGAACTGGACGCAGCTGTCGTCAGTGAAGGTCTGGCGGTCGAAACCCGCTTCCTGGCCGAGGCGGGCGGCTTTGTTGACGCCGAGGGGGTGGTAGGGTTCGACGTGGATTTCCTGGACATGCTTGAGAGAGTTGGCGAGTTCGGCAATGCCGGCGAGGTGTTCGACGTCGTCATTGAGGTCGGGGATGAGCGGGCAGCGCAGGATGGTTTTGGCGCCGGCGCGATCAATGCTGCGGAGGTTGCTGAGGATCTTATGGTTATCAACACGGGTGAAGCGGCGGTGCTTGTCAGGATCGGTGGCTTTGATGTCGTAAAGGAAGAGATCAACGACGGGGACGAGGCTGAGGAGTTCGTCGCTGTCGCTATGACCGCAGGTTTCGATGCAGGTGTGGAGACCGGCGGCCCGGGCTTTGCTGAGTAACTCGTGAGTGAAGACGTATTGCGCGAGTGGCTCGCCGCCGGAGAGGGTTATGCCGCCGCCGGAATTGTCGTAGAAGATTTTGTCCTTGAGGACTTCGGCGAGGACTTCGTCCGTGGTCATATCTTTGCCGACGAGTTCGAGGGCGCCGGCATAGCAGCGTTGGGCGCAGGTGCCGCAACGGGTGCAGTTTGTGCGGTCGAAGACGTGTTTGCCATCGCTCATGCGGTGGCATTGCCGGGGGCAGTTTTGGAAGCACCAGCCACAGCCGATGCATTTGTCAGGCGTGAAGAAGAGTTCCTGCTCGTGGCGATGGGACTCGGGGTTGTGGCACCAGAGGCAACGCAGGGGGCAGCCTTTGAGGAAGACGGTGGTGCGGATGCCGGGGCCGTCGTGGATCGCGAATTTTTCGATATCGAAGACTCTGCCGATGCTAGCCATGATGGTGTGGGGTTTCTTTTTTATCCGCAGATTATGCAGATTAGGGGTGGTGTTTTTTTTATCCGCAGATTACGCAGATTACGCAGATTGGGGGTGGTGTTTTTTTATCCGCAGATTAAGCAGATTGACGCAGATTGAGGGTGGTGGTTTTTTATCCGCAGATTACGCAGATTGACGCAGATTGAGGGTGGTGGTTTTTTATCCGCAGATTCCGCAGATTAACGCAGATTATGGCGGTGTGTCTTGCCGCTTGCGCGGCAATTCACGCCGCCGGGGTTTTTATTCGCAGATTGGGGCAGATTTTCGCAGATTAGGGGTGGTGGTTTTTGCTTTCGTGCGCAGGCTTGAAGGTTGGGTTTTCTTTTTTCTCGGACGGATCTGACGGATCAGACTGATCCGACGGATCAAGCAGGCTGCTCAGGCTGATCACGCCGCCGGATTTGCCTGATCCGTCCGATTCGTCTGATCCGTCTGCTGATTTGCCTGATCCGTCAGATCGGCCAGATCGGCCAGATCGGCCAGATTCACGCAGATTTTTTGTTTAGGGCCTATTCCTCGAGTTTTTGGCAGATGACTTTGACTTTGCGTGCCCGCGGTCCGTCGAATTCGCAGAGGCATACGCCCTGCCAGGGGCCGAGGTCAAGATTGCCATTTTTAATGGGAATGCTAAGCGAAGAGCCGACGAGCATGGCTTTGATGTGGGCGGCGCTGTTGCCGCCGTCGTGGAGGTAGTAGGATTCCCGGTTGGGGATCAGCTTGTCAAGCTTGGCCAGGATGTCGTGTTTGACATCGGGGTCCATTTTTTCGGTGACGGTGATGGCAGCGGAGGTGTGGGGGCAGAAGAGGTGGCAGATGCCATTGCTGAAGGACGCCGGAATGGCGGCGTTGATCTGCTTGCTGATGTCAATGATTTCCGTTGCTTCGCTGGTTTCGATTTTAAGTTCCGCCATGGTGCAACTCCTTTCATTTGTAGGTGAAGAGGCATGATTGCTACCGACGGCAGCAGAAGGGAGCGTGGACTGAACCCTTCTACGCTGCTCGCGCGACAAGCCGGTCTATGTTATGGCCGAGGAAGGCCGATGAAAGCAGTTGCGGCAGGAACATTGCCTGGAGCTTTGCGGATGACTTCAAGATAGCCGTTCGCGGCGGGATGACAAATGGCGGGAAAGGGATGCGTTGAGCTCAGAGGGCAAGAACGTCGCGGAGGTTGGCGTCAACGCCGCATTGGCGGAGGAAGTCGAGGTGGAGGGCGAAGTCACCGATTTCGTAGAGATTATGGGCGTCGCTGCCGAGGGTGAGTTTGACGCCATTGGCGATGCAGAGGCGGAAGAACTCAACGGGCGGTTCGTTGGTATGGAAGTTGATTTCGGCGGCGGTACGGGTCTCTTTGAGCATGGCGACGAGTGGTTCGAAGCATCCCGGGGGAATGGGGAGTTTGCCGCGGCGGAAGACACGGAAGGGGTGGGCGAGGCTGGTGAAGCCGTAGCGAAGGAAGTGGTTGAGGATGGCGAGGAATTCGTCCCGCCGCTGGTCTTCGCTGAGTTCAAGTTTGCGGTGGATGGATGGCAGCTGATGCATGGCGCCGATGCGGAAGGCGACCTTGTTCCAGTCGGCTTGGCTGAGTAGGGGCCGGCCATCGCTACGGGAATCAATTTCGAGGCCGGTCCAAGCTGCGGGGATGTTGGCGGCGGTCATGGTGGCGATGAAGTCGTCAAGACGGCGGTCGGCGGGCTTTACGGGTAGATCGCGGTCCTGCGCCGTGTAGTAATCTTTGCTGCTGTAGAGCAGATGCCCGGAGTGTTCGGTGATGCGGAAGGAAGCGATGCCGAAGGCGTCAGCGAAAGCGGCGATGCGCTCAGGGGCCATGTTTTCATTGCAGTAGGCGAAGCGGGTATGCACATGGGTGTCAACGAGTTGGAGTTCCGGCGGCATGCGCAGGGCTTCGCTGTGGACGCTGAGCTTCCGGCCGTCAAGATGGACGACGGTGATGGGGAAGGGCATTTCGCAGAGGGCGGGAGCGACGAGATAGTTGACGCCGTTGCGGGCGAAGAGCGGGATGCCGCGGTGGTCATGGCCGCTGATGGAGAGGGTGACGCCTTGCTCGGCCATGCTTTGGCAGATGGCGTCGGCGTTGAGGTAGTTATATGGGCTGTCACAGCTGCCGGTCGGGAACAGCGGTACGTGCTGCAAGGCGACAATGGGGCCGGACCAGTCTTTGCGGGCGGCGGCGATGAGGTCGCAGCCGGTGGGGGCGCGCCAGGCGTTGTAGCCGGGGCGTTCCTCGTCGTGCTCGGCATTGACGATGAAGCGGACACCGGCGATGTCGGTGATGGCGTCGGGTTTGGGGAAAACCTGGTAGAAGGCGTCGGCGTTGCCGTCGTGGTTGCCGGGGATGGCGATGATCGGGACGTCAATGAGCTTGATATGGCTGAGGAGCGTGGCGAGGTCGGCGGCGTCGCCGTCATTGACCAGGTCGCCGAGGAGAACAACGACATCGGGCTTGATGAGACGTTTGATGCGGAAGGCGGCCCGGCGCATAATGATGTCCGCAATGCCGCAATGGCGTTTGCCGCAGGTGATGGCGTCGGTGGAACTGAAATGGCTGTCAGCGATAATGGCGATGCGCATAGGAGTTGTACAGAAATTAAGATTTACAATCTCGGTTCCTTTTCGCGGTTTTCTGTA
>JAAZKQ010000420.1 GCA_012799755.1 Lentisphaerota bacterium
AGAAGCATACCAGCCCAGGGCAACGCCCTGGGTTGGGGACCAACCCAGCAGCAGAGCCCTGAAAGGGCGTGACATCGTTGTGTTCAATCCCATACGTACCTCTCGTCGTAGTCTATGCCATATCGTTTCAGAAATTCGACAAACTCCTCCTTGAATGTCCGCCGCCGGTGGTGTTCCTCCTGTTTATCAATGTATGCGATCAATACGTCCAGCTGCGATTGACCAAGAGAAAACGCGCCATAACCCGCCTGCCAGGTAAAGCCATGACATGTGGGGTGCTGTTGCTTCATCCACGCGGACGACGATTTTTTGATTTCCTCCAGCAGCTTGCTTACCGGCATGGTACGCGGCAACGTACAGGCCAGATGGACATGGTCGGCAACGCCGCCTACACGATAGGCTTCGGCATTCAAGGCACGTACGGTACCGGCCAGATAGGCGTGAAGTGCAGGGCGGATCTCCGGAATAATCCACGGCTCGTGGTTTTTTGTGCTGAACACCAGATGCAAAAGGATTTTGGATAGGGATTGGGCCATAGCGCTTCTCTATGTTTCGCCCTTTTCAGGGCTTGTTCCTACTTTTCCGTTCGTAACCGGTCACCGATTGATAATTGGCTGTTTTCTGTTGCCTTGCGATGGAAGCCATCTTTCGTGTTGACTATGTCGCACCCTTGCAGGGTGCAATTTCGGAGGGACGCTCCACCCGGGGCGGCGCGCGCTTTCAGCGCGGCTTGCCCCGGGCTGGTATGTTTTGCGCCTTCAGCGCTGAAAACCAAAGAGGCGACAGGAAAACGCAAACACAGCGGCCTTCCTATACCAAGCAGCCTACTCTCAAAAAAATCTGCGCAAATCGGCGGAAGTCTGCTTAAAAAAGCAAGAGCCACCTTGTTTCCAAGGCAGCTCTGCGCCCGTTCGTCTAAGCTACTGAGGTGGGCACCAAAAATCAGTTTATCATCAGATAACTTGATTGCAACTTGCGTGTTGTGACTTTGTTGCAATAGTGAGTTAGCATGAATTCTGTTCATTGGTCACGCCTCCCCCACTTCGGTCACTTGCCGGGGCGAGATGCGCACGCCGCCGGACTCAATGGTCGCCGTGATGGTTCGGGTCACGGTCTGGCTTTTGCTGAATGGGCGGACCAGCAGCTTGTTGAAGGGGTCTTGCACCCGGATCAGTTGCGGCGTCGGCGTCGCGCAGTGGTAGGCCACATAGAGCCAGTATTCGTGGCGCAGGTTGCAGGCGCGGGCCCATTCATTGTCGGTGACTTCGATGTCGCCGCTGGCGGCCCGTCCCTTGACTTCGATGCAGCGGCGTTCGTTGCCGGGGCGCATTGAGAGCACATCGAAACCCGGGTGTTCCGGTAGTCCGGCGGCGCGAGCCAGTTCAGGCGTATGGACAAAGCGCACGGTTGCACCGGAGGCTTCCTCGTAAGCCTTCACGAGGCCCATGGCGATCTGCTCGACCTTGGCATCAAGCTGCTCGCGGTCGGCCTTGGCGTCAGAGGGCACGACGAGGGCATGGGCGATGAAATCAATGCCGCCGGGAACCATAAGCTCGGGTTCCCGGTGGATGCTGGCCAGGGCCTGCTCGCGGCGCTGGCGTAATTCGCGTTGCTGCTCTTTGATCCGGGAGATTTCAGCGGCGGCGCCCTTGTTGCCTTGTCGCGCCTTGGGCGTGAGTTTGGCCCGCGCCGTCGCCAGCTCCGCCTCCTTGAAGTCAAAGCCGCTTTCCACGAAAGACACGCGTTCGGGCAGGACGGTCAGCATCTGGCGGCGGCGTTCGACGGCCAGGCTTCGGCATACGCGCTCCATGAGGTAGGCGTTGGCCTGGTCGCGCAGTTTACTCGCCGCCACGGCCAGGCGCTGGGCGGACGCTGGCAGGCCAACGCCGCCGCGCAGAAGCAGCAGGTGCTCCACGGGGCAGAGCGAAATATCC
This sequence comes from Lentisphaerota bacterium, assembly GCA_012799755.1. Classification (GTDB taxonomy): domain Bacteria; phylum Verrucomicrobiota; class Lentisphaeria; order Oligosphaerales; family Oligosphaeraceae; genus Oligosphaera. Next base: position 1,935 of record JAAZKQ010000420.1, read on the forward strand.
GCTTCTTCGGTTTGACGCACGCCAACCAGGCGGCACTGGACGGTTTCTTCGTGCGCCAAGTCGGCAATCTCCGGGTCGGCCTTGCGCAGCACGGTCAGGCGGGCCAAATGGAACAGGTATGGTTTATCGGCAGTGGGATCAACGAAGACAGCGCCTTTAAGCGCATCCCGGCCCAGGCGCCGGCGAACCATTTCCCGGAAGCACTCGAAGACCTGTTCGCCGGGGTGCATCCAGATGCAGGCCTGCGGATCGGCCGGCCGCTGGACGGAAAGGCGCCGCGGCATGTCGGACGGATAGCTGTCCATGGCTTCGAACAGCGGATCGGCGGCGCCTTTTCGGGCGGGCAAGAGTTGGAATGTCGCACCAGGATCGCCATCCACTTCAAGGCCGACAAACGGAGCGGCCGAGGCCACGAAGTGGCGCACATAGCCCGGCAGCAGACGGAAGAAGCTTTCATGCTCAATTCCTTCGCGCAGGCGCGGCAACTCTTTCTTGACGTCTCCGCCATCGCCGAAGAGGCGGCGTTCGCGTTCCTCGATAGCGGTGACCTGTTCCTTGGTCAACTGACCATCGAGTTCCTTGGTTACGGTCTCCGCGCCGTCTTGCAGCGCCCGTTCCATGTAGTCCTTGAGCGAGACTCCCGCGAAGACGCGGCCGATGCTGTCGAAGACCTTGTCGGATTTGAGCTGCTTGCGGATTTTCTCCAGCTTGTCGAGCAGCGTTTTGAGCACGCTGCCTTCGCGCGTCGCCGGAGCGACCAGGTTGACAATGCAGACCGGGTCGTGTTTTTGCCCATAGCGGTGGATTCGGCCCATGCGCTGTTCGAGGCGCGCCGGATTCCAGGGGATGTCGTAGTTGACCATGATCCAGCAGAACTGGAGGTTTACGCCTTCGGCGGCGGCATCGGTGCAGACCATGAGTCGAGCCCCGCCTTCCTCGACCGGCAGGCGGAAGCGCTTGATCTGCTCCTGGCGTTTCGTGTAAGGCATGCCGCCGTGGATTTGGGCGATATGTCCCGCGTAGCCCAGGCCGCCAAGACGGCGCACCAGGAAGTCCATGGTGTCGCGATGCTCGGTGAAGATGAGCATCTTTTCATCGGCGAACCGGCTGTCGGTGAGCACTTCGCGCAACTTGTCGAATTTGGACTCGACGCCGGCATCGTGCACTTGCTGTGCCAGGTCTCGCAGGGCCACGACTTGTTCGCGCTCCGCCAGCAGTTCCGCCAGGGAGCCGGCGATAACGCCCTGGAGGAGCTTGTCCTCGGCGACTTCGTTTTCTTCCAAGCCGTCGTCGCCGCTCTCTTCGTCTGCGGATTTTGAGTCGAGGACATCTTCGCCCTCGTCGGGCTGGAGTTGCTGGACGAGCAACTGGTAGGGGGTGAGTTGCCCGGTCCGGATGTCTTCGATGATTCGGTCCAGTTTGTCAATGCGGCGTTTGAAGGAGCACAGCAGTGCATAGGTCGAGCTGGCCAGACGGCGTTGGAATACGCCCATAACCAGGCGCGCGGCTGAGCGATTGAGCACTTTGGCCTTGTTGTAGACATGGCGCAGGTACTCGGTTGTCTCATCGTACAGGCGCTGCTCGCTGATGTCGCCAGTGGAAAGCTGGAAGCCAAGGGTGTCGCATTGCCGAACGGGGTAGAGGGGCTGTCCATCCAGCCGCAGCATCTCCTCCTTGGTGCGGCGGATGAAGTAGTGCTGTCGCTTCTCGGGGGGGAAGTGCTCGAAGGCTTCGAATGTGGTTAGGACATCGGGTTCAAGCAGTCGCCAGAGTGCGTAGTAGGGATAGTCCTTGCCCATGTGCGGGGTGGCGGTCAAAAGCAGGAGGTGGTGGGCATGCCAGGGCAGAGACCAGTCTTGGTCGCCGGTGTAGACGCCCGCGAGGGCTTCCGCGAGCTTGTAACGGGAGGTTTTGCTGATGCGGAAGTCATTGCCGCGGTCACACGCGAGTTTATGGGCTTCGTCAAAAACGACCAGGTCATAGGGCTCAACGCCGTCTTCCGCCAGTCTCGCAAAGCTTCGTCCCCCAGCCAAGGTGTCAACACTGACAATGACGCGCTCGCTGCCGGGGCCGGCGAATGGATTGCCGCTCTTTGTATCTTGACCGGTGACAATCCGAAACGACAAGTTGAAGAGAATCTGCAATTCCCGCTGCCAGTTGCCGACCAGGCCGGCCGGCGGCACAATCAACACGCGGGACAGGAGGCGGCTCGACAGCATCTCGCGCACATACAGGCCCGTCATGATGGTCTTGCCGGCACCGGCGTCGTCAGCCAACAGGAAACGCAGACGGGCATGCGGCAGCATGCGGTCGTAGACCGCGAGGCGCTGATGCGGCAACGCGTCAATGTTCGAAATTTCGGTGGCGAAGGCCGGATTGGCCAGGTGCCCGAAGGACAGGCGTTCGCCTTCCACCAGCACGCGGAGCATTTCCGGCGTGGCGGTGAAGTCCAGCAACGGCGGCGCGGCGGCGTAGGGCGGCGCTTCGAGCTCGGCGACCGCCATGCTTTCGGCGGTCGTCTCCATGCCCTCGTCTTCCTTGTACAGATTCAGCAAAGCCTGCCAGGAGAGTTGCGATGGCCGCGACTTCCCATTCTCCCAGCGGTTGACCGTGGGAAAGGAAACGCCAAGGCGCTCCGCAAGAGCGACCTGGGTCAGCCCCAGCTTTGCCCGCAGACTCTTGATCTGCTCCGGGTAGTCGTCTGTCATTTCACTCGCCATATTGGCGCTTGTCTCCTGTTGACGTAAAAAGAGGTCGCGGGACAGATTATAGCGTATGATATATCGCCTGACAAGGAGCCACGTGACAATTGGCTGAAACACTCATAATCGCTCAGCCGTTGATGCTGAGCAATGATTTTCAGGTCACCCCTACAGGACTCATTTCGGGTGGGGCCTCACTCAGGGCAGCATCGCCGGCGCTGAAAACCAAAGGCAGCAGGAAATGGCTGTTATCAATAAGTGACCGACGTCGCCAAATGCGATTTCCTGGTTGTCGGCTTGACGCCGCGGCCTGGCGGACTAGCTTTGGTCATACCTGCGGCGACGGCTTGCGCGTATAATGGAGATTGCCATGGAAAAACAATTAGGCTGACGCCGGACTTAGCGGCGCAAAAGGAAAATATATGTCACGTAATAAAAGAAAAACGATTATTTTATTAAAATTAACTATTCTTTATTTATTAGCGTATTGCGTAATAATAATAAGTCCCATAAGAACGAAACTCATTTCACTATTTATATTATTTTCACCAATTACCTATTTATTAGTATTATTATTCATATTGAGAAAGAAGCTGATACTTAAAATAATTGGAAGTATTGTGATTGTTTTTACAATTATCTTATTTTCATTAAAAAACAGGTGTGTTTCTATTGAGGAAATTCGTAATACATATGTGATTGAATTGATAAAATATGAAAATACACGATATGTGTGGGGCGGAGAAAATATTAATGGTATTGATTGTTCTGGTTTAGTGCGGAAAGGAATGATAAACGCGCTTTTTAAATTAGGTGTTCGTAACTTAAGTTCAAAATACTTATATGAAGCATTCAAGATTTATATAAATGATTTTTCAGCTAAATCTATCAAGGAAGAATATAAAAATATGTTTACTAAGTTACTAGAAATAGATAATCTGAATACATTTGACCACAGTCAAATAATGGCTGGCGATATCCTTGTTACAAGTAATGGAGTTCATACATTTGCCTATGTTGGTAATAATAAATGGATACAAGCAGACCCTGGTAGTAATAAGGTCATAGTAGAAGCTGCTCCTAGTAAAAATAATCAATGGTATGAAATGAAATCAGTAATTTTGCGCTGGAAATACTTTTATTAATTTTAGCTTAACAACCGCATCAAGCCGGCATTGCCTTTGGCATAGATTTTGCAGACGCTCAGGCTACGCCTCCGCTTTTGATGCCAAGCCCTAGGGACGGGTGGGGATGGCTCATTTTGATGCGGCCCGTGGGATGCAACAGAAGAATATCCATGCTTGCCATAATACCGCGCCGGCCATCGGCAAAAAGTCTTGCAGAAGTAAACGCAGCTGTTTTACACAAAACACACCAGTTTTACACACTATGCGTATTTACTTCTGCAAATATGCGCTTACTTTCCCGCGTCCCCAGATTGGAAGCAAGCTTGCGCAATGCGAAACGAGATGCTTTGCCTGGAAGTCATGAATGAAGAGGTCAAGAATGGAACGTAGGGATTTCATCAAGGGAATCGGACTGGGGGCGTTAGCAGCGGGGTTGGGGAAGTCTGTTCGCGCCCAGGAGGCAAGGGCGCCTGGGGAAGCACCAGGAAAGGCAGCGGAAAAGGCGCCGCCTTCGGCGGGCGATGATTTCAAGATCACGTTTTTGGGCACGAGTCACGGGAATCCCACGCTGGAGCGCTTCAATTCGTCCACGTTGCTTGAGTTTGGCGGGAAGAAGTACCTGATTGACGCCGGCGAACCCGTGTCGGCCTTGCTGGTCCGGCAAAGGATCAGTCCCGCTGACATTGACGGGATTTTCATCACCTATCCCCACGGCGACCACATGGGCGGCTTGGTGATGCAGTTTGTCCAGATGGCCAGTTTCAGGCGACACGACAAGGACAAGTACCAGGACCGCCGCTGCCAGGTGTTGTTGCCCGGTGACGACGTGAAGAAAAGCATCGCCGACACCATGCGTATCTTGCGTTTTGGACGCGGTATCCCGGATTATTGCGACGCAATAGGCTTCGGAGACGGCGTGATTTTCGAGGATGGCGGCCTGAGGGTGACCGCCATCGGGAACGATCACATGAAACGTCGTGCGGACGGGAGCGCCCGGGCATACTCATTCCTCTTCGAAGGAGCCGGAAAGCGTATCGTCTTCTCGGGAGATTTGTCCAATACGTTTGATTTTCCCTATGCTGTGATTGAGCCCGGGTTGGATTTGATTGTTTGCGAACTGGTGCATTTTCCCGTCAAGCTGGTGGTTGAGGGCCTGCGTGACAAGGCAATCAAGCATGGTTGTTTCCAGCATGCCTCCAACCATTATTGCGACGTGGTGCACGGCAAGGAACGATTTGCGGCATTCAGCAAGCAGTTGACCTTTCCCGCCGAACTTGTGGATGACGGAACCGTGAGAACCGTGTAAAGACAAAATCCGGTCTATCTCTACGGCGGTCGGCGTATTGCGTGACAGCGCAGGGTGGAGCGGACTTATAGAGTCGCCCTGCCCTGCTCAGGTGGATGGTCGCTCGCTGTTTGAAAAAGCAGATATCTCAGTAACGAAGTACAAGTCGTCAGAAGTCGCAACGAAGACCGTCTCATCCACCACCGCGACAAGGCAGCTGAAATCATCCAGAAGCACAAAATGGTAACCGGTCACTTGTTGATAATTGTTGTTCCCGCAAGCTGCTATGGACAGTATGGACAATATGGACAGTATGGACGGCGAGCGAGCAGGTGTTGTCGTCCATCGTGTCCATATTGTCCATAATGTCCATCGTTTCGCAGGCGCCAGGCAGTCACGGGCACTTGGCGTTGCAACCCGCAACGTGACATGACCCCGCAAACGGCGCCAGATAGCCGCGAAGCGGCAGAAGCGCTGAAGGCGCAAAACATACCAGCCCAGGGCAAGCCGCGCTGAAAGCGCGCGCCGCCCTGGGTGGGCGTCCCTCCGACATTGCACGCTGTAAGCGTGCGACATAGTAAACACGAAAGATGGTTTCCATGGCAAGGCAACAGGAAACGGCCAATTATCAACGGGTGACCGGTTACAAATTGCGGAAGCGGTCAGCGATTGATAAAGTGGACGGGTGGACATTGTGGACAGAGTGGACAAGCAGCTGTTCCCTGTCCGTTCTGCGGCACCATCCACGCATGTTTCCCGGCTGTACTGCGGGCTTGCAGCCCGCAGTGTCAACAAGATATCAGCAAATGGATATCTTTGCGCCGTAGGCGCTTAACCATGCTTAACCCCAGCCTTCAGGCTGGGGTGGCGGCGCCCCATGAGGCAGTGCCTTGTAAAGGCACAACAGCAGAAAACGACCGCCGGCACGACCAGTTTCAATCAGTGATCGGTTACGGCTAAAACAACAATTTTGCAGTGTGGGGCTTAAGGCTAAGGGTGATGACATTATTTTGCGCTTTCACCTCACTTTTGCTCCAGAACTCCGTCCATGCCGGTTTTGCCGGAATGTTCAACTTGGTCAAGTCAATCCGCAGGTTCAACGGCTCGTCATACAGGTTGAACAAAGCGATTGCCGGAGTTTGATCCCGTTTGCGGATGCCGGTCCAAATGGCCGGAATTTCGCGCTCGAAGAAGTCTTCCGGGCGGACGTTTTCAAAGGCGTCGGGCTCACTCAGCAGCATTTTCGACAGGGCGGCGCGCTCGGCGTCCAAGGTCGAAAAGCGGTCGGAAAGCAGCAAGGCGCCGCCGACCAGATACAAAGCCGAAGTCCACAGGATTACTTCGTCTTCCGTGAGTTTATTGTTGTCACGCCGGGCGATATGGACGTCCGGATCGTTGATCCACAGCCGCTGGTGCATATAGCGGCGACAAATCAGGTTTCGCACCACGTTCGGCACCGCCGGAGCCTCTTTGTTGCCGAGTTGTTCGGGCCGCCGCCAATACGGGGTGATGTCGGTGGCGTAGCGCGCTGCGTTGACGAGGCCGACGCTTGGTCCGAGAATCACGGTTCCCCCGAGAATAAAGGCGTCGTCGCCGAGGCCATCGCGGATGGCTTGCAAGCCCCGGCGAAAAGCGTCGCAACGCGTGGCCTTGCGGTCAGCATAAACTGCATTTTTTACGCAGGATTCATACATCATGAAATCAAGTTTCACATAGGCGCAACCCCATTTCCGCACGGTAGCGAAAAGGTTTTTCAGCCACTGCTGCACGTCTGGGCGGGTCGCATCCAGAACGGCGACGTCATGACCTCGCCATTTGACCGGATGGATGATTTCCCCGGAAGCGTTGCGCAGCAGATATTCAGGATGATTCCGATACAAGTCGGAGTTCGCTTCCACCATAAAAGGCGCAAACCACAATCCCGGTTTGAAACCGTATGCCATAATCTGCTTAATCGTTGATTCGATTCCATGCGGGAACTGCGTTGAAGGCGCCGTCCAGTCGCCCAAAGCTCGCTGATAGCCATCATCAATCTGGAAATACTCCAGCGGGTATTCCTCGCGATGACGACGCAGATATTCCAGGTTTTCCAGTACGTCTGCTTCGGTGATTTTGCTGAAATAATAATACCACGAGCACCATCCGGTAGGAATATGATCCCAGAAACGGGCCTGCATGGCTTCGCCCCAGAGGCGGGCATATTCTTCCAGCAAGCCGTAGCCATCGTTGCCTTCAAGAATGATGAACTCCTCGGAAATGATTTCTTCGCCGTCATCAACTTCCCGCCCGTCGCCGAGGACATAAGCGTCAAGAGTTTTCAAGCCGGAATCGGCCAATTCGACCTGAAAACGGTTGTAGAACCGCGCCGTGGTGACAAAACCAATCAGCAAGGAACGGCCAGTCTCCGCATGGTTCAGCACAACTGCGTTTTCGGCGGAAAAGCTATTGACCTGTTGCCAGCTGTAGTCTTCCGGCGACGATACGGCAAACTGCATGTAATTCGGGTCCAGCCGCAAATCGCATTCGCCGAAACGCCGGGTTGCCACGGCGGAAACCGCCGTCCATCCTTCGCGGTAAACCCGGATGTGCTGCCCGGCGCCGGCAAATTCGAAGCCGCTGAATCTGAACCAGTCCAACTTGACCGTTTTGCCGCTGTGATTGACGAATCGCGCCCGGAAGCGGGTTCCGTGACGTTCCAAGGCCGGCGACACGCCGGGATCATCGCCGGGCATGACCTCTTTGCCGTCAATTTTAATGTTGACCGTGATGTTCATTCTTATCCTTTTCTTTCCTATCCCGCGGCTGTGGCGGCCCCCAGACTGGCGGCGAGGCCACATAAGTTCAAGAATCGTTTCACCGCCTTGACCTTTCGCTGCGAATTAAAGAGACCAGATTCCGCCATCGGTGTCCGGCAGAAGCGTTCCGTCATTTTTAAAAACCTTCCAGATGTACATCCCGGTGCTGGCCACTTTGTATTTGTGGAGTAGCTCCACGTGGCCGTCAACGAAGGAAATATTGCGGGAGGTACCCTGATTGTGCCGGTTCGCGTTGATATTTCTTGTGGACGCCAAGTCAGTGGTCGAAACATAGTTGTCGTAGTTGGGAATAATCGGCGTATCGTAGAGGAGGACAGTGATGGTGGGGCGTTTGATGTCCGACACGACATTCGCCTGGTGGCCCCAGACATTGGCCATGCGATTCATACCGTAATGGAGGCGGGTGCCGACCGCCGTTTCACTGGCCCGTCCTTCGCTCGGACAAGCGAACACTCCCTTGACGGCGCCTTTATCCGTGGCCGTTACCATAGGCGGATATGGAATCAAGCCATCCCGATAAAGTTGGTCGAACCACATCGTAGAGGGGCTGGTAATCCAGGCAGCCGGCAACCAGTCCTTGTTGGAATTCGTATACATAGTGCAGTTCAGCGTCAATTGTCTCACATTCCCCATGCATTGGATGCTGCGGGCCTTCTCCCGCGCCTTGGCCAAGGCCGGCAGCAGCATGGCTGCCAAAATGGCGATGATGGCGATGACGACCAGCAATTCAATAAGAGTAAATGCGCGTTTCATGGTGTTTTGTTCCTCCTGATGATTATTGCGACGGTGTTTGGGGTGATGCGACAACGGCGGAAAATGAGGACATTATACTGCTTTTGCGATGTTTGAAAAGAGGCAGGCGCCGGGCAAAGAAACGTGAAAGGTAAGCGGTCACCCGTTGATACTGGTCGCGCCGGCGGTCTTTTTCAGCTGTGGTGCCTTTGCAAGGCACTGCCTCATGGGGGGCTCGCCACCCCAGCCTGAAGGCTGGGGTTAAGCATGGTTAAGCGCCTACGGCGCAACATGGACAATATGGACACGATGGACGACAACACCTGCTCGCTCGCCGTCCATACTGTCCATATTGTCCATA